>JBBIUW010000258.1:0-4739 GCA_037440045.1 Sphingobacteriaceae bacterium | reverse complement strand
AGGCGGAAGTAATATGCTTCTTACTAAAAATGTAGATGCAATTGTTATCAAAAATAATTTAAAAGGAATTGAAATTATCAAAGAAACAGATGATAATGTTTGGGTAAAATGCGCTGGAGGCGAAGTTTGGCATGAGTTTGTAATGTGGTGCATTAATCGAAATTTTGGAGGTATAGAAAACTTATCTTTAATACCTGGTTGCACAGGGGCAAGTCCCATGCAAAATATTGGAGCTTATGGAGTTGAAATAAAAGATACCTTTTTTGAACTTGAAGCAATTCATGCAATAACTGGAGAGTTAAAAACATTTACCAAATCAGATTGCGAATTTGGATATAGAGAAAGTGTATTTAAACACCAATTCAAAAACCAATTTATCATTACTTCTGTAACATTTCAGCTATCTAAAAAACCAAATTTTCATATAGAATATGGGGCTATTAAGCAAGAGCTAGATGCCATGAAAATTTCTGATTTAAGTATTAAAGCAATATCTCAAGCTGTAATTAACATCAGAAGTAGCAAATTACCTAATCCTAAAGAAATAGGAAATGCTGGCAGTTTCTTTAAAAATCCTGAAGTTAGTGCTTCCTTTTACGAAAACTTAAAAACGAGCTTCCCTTCTATTGTTGCTTATCCTTTAGAAAACGGAAATTTCAAATTAGCAGCAGGTTGGTTAATTGAGCAATCTGGATTAAAAGGGTATCGTGTTGGAGATGCGGGAGTTCACACATTACAAGCATTAGTCCTAGTAAATTATGGAAGTGCAACTGGTTCTGAAATTTACAATCTATCCACACATGTATTGCAAACAGTAAAAAAAAAATTTGGAATTGAATTAGAACGTGAAGTCAATATTATTTAATAAAAAAGCCTCTCAATAAATTGAGAGGCTTTTTTATTAACCTGGCATTCTGCTGATTTGTTTCTCCATTGTTTTTAGTTGAGAGACTATTTCATCATTTTTTGGTTTTAAATCTTTAGCCTTTTTAAAATGTTGTTTAGCAATTTTATATTGCATGCGTTGCGCTTCGATATTACATAATTGTAAATAAGCAGCAGCTAAACTATCTTTATCTGGAATTCCAGCTTTTACAGCCTCTAATAAATGAATACGAGCTTGTTTGGTATTGCCTTTTTTAAGTTCAATAAAACCTAACTGCATTAAGTTAGACCCTTCCATATCACCCACAATCTTAGATTTTATTTTTAAACTTTTACGGATATTATCTTCTGCTTTATCCAAATCATTAGATGCCATTGATAAATTACTTTGTAACATATAATACCCCGAACGAATTGGTTTGTATAATAATCTTGGAAATTTAATTTTATTTAAATATTTCATTGCTAAATCAACATCACCTTCAGCAACTGCTTCCTGAACAATTCTCATAGTTCCCATACCGAAATATAATACCAACGATATAATTGCAAATGAATAGCAAATCCATTCCGTTACTGAATCTAAAAAGAAATGAGATAAAATACCCAATACCACTAAAGCAATAATGATTTCTAATCTGTATAATATGTAAAAGCGTAAAAATTTCATAAGTTATTTAGTCAGTTTATCAATAAATTAGGGCATAAAGATAATTATTTTTTATTGCTTTTAGGTATGTTTTAGTTTTTAAGCTTTAGTTGATACATAAAAAAAGCCCTTCTTGAAAAAAGAAGGGCTTTAATTCATTTTAAAATTGATTATTCAATCACTAATTTCTTAGTTACTTTATTATTATCAATACTTATTGTAATAAAGTAAATACCAGAATTTAATTTATTTGAAGCATTAACTGTGTAAGATGTTTTAATACCAGATAATGCATTTACCACATTTTGTTCTACAACTCTTCCTGTAACATCATAAACAATGATATTTACTTTAGAATCTATAGGAGAAGTTAATTCAACTTGTGATGAAGAACTTGTTGGATTTGGATAAATAGATAATCCTAAAGAGTTTTCAAACTCATAAACTCCAACAGTACCAGTAATATTGATGTTATCAATATATAAGTTTTGAGATTGTCCAGTAGCTACATCATTTTGGAACCAGAAACGGAATCTAACATCTCTCTTATTATTTAATATATTTAAAGAAGCAGGTGAAATAACTTTATTTACCCATTTTGGGTTAGGAACTGTTGAACTCCAAGGAATATAAGGAGCATTAACTGTACCTCCACTAGTTGCCATTACAGAAGCTGATGGAGCTGAAGATATATTTGTCCATGAACCACCACAATCAGTGCTATATTGTAATTTAAATGTTTCAGAAGTTGGATTTACAACGTCTTTTCTAGCAAAAGAGTAATCAAAAGAGAAACTTAAGTTTGAAGTATTTGTGAAATCAAAGTGAGGTGTCTCAATGATATCTACATTTCCATCAAAACCTTGGAAACTAGTATAATTTGCATTTGGTAAAACTAAGGATTTTGTAGAACCACCTGCACCATAGTTAGATAATTCCCATGTTGGAGTTCCTATGTTTTCATTTACAACAACCATTCCTGCAGGCCACCATTGTCCACTTTCAAAGTTTTCAGAATATGGTAATGATGCGCTTCCATTCCAATCAACTGTTATCAACATATTTTTTGTTCTTGTTGACGAGCCATTTGCATTTGAAACTGTTAATGAAACAGAATAAGTTCCAGGAGCAGAATAAGTAACTGTTTGAGAAGATAATGTTGACGTAGAAGGAGAAGCACCTTCAAAAACCCAAGAGTAAGAACTTGGAGTTGAATTATAGGATGTACTATTGAATACAACAGATTGTCCAACACAAGTTTGTGTTTTATTGTAAGCAAAATCTGCTACAGGAGCACAAGGTGTTACACCAGTTGGATTACCAGCCGCATCAATAATACCTGTTGCAATTAAATTAGCAACACCAACTAAAGAATCTCTCGAAGCAATCGAAGATTGACATGTCAAACGCATTTTAGCAATTTGACCTTTAGTAAACATTTTAGGACAAGATGAATAATCCATAATATTTTCAATATTTGGTCTGATTGAATCACATGTTGCCATTGTTTTATTTGGAGTAACTGTTGTAGCTGTAGGCGTAGTTCCAATATTAAAATTATATTCTTCTATCTCTCCACTTGTAATAGTCATATTAGGTCCTGTAATTGGTGTATTACTTGTCATTACTCTCATACGAACTAAACCATAAATTCCTGTAGGAATAATATATTGAGTCGGAACTGTTATAAATGAATCCGGTGTTGTTGTATAAGTTAATACTACTGTGGAAGGAGGTGTAGGAGCCACCGTATACGTTTTATTAATTTTTAGAGGTGCTCCAAACATTCTAGTTCCATATGCATTGGCAATAGGAGTTATAGAATAGTTATCAACCACAATTGTAGGGGTAAAAACTGTTTCATTTGCATCTAAAAAGTCACCATCTCTGTTGTAATCCATATAAACAGCTACATAGTTATTATCTGTAGATTTAGCACTACTAGTTATACTTATACTATTTGTAGTACCAGCATTAAAATCATTACCGTAAACTACATCTGTAAAGTTAGAATAACCACCAGGAATTCCTGATGCTGTGAAATTTGAAGTAGCAACTGTTGGAGTTACGACTGGAGATGCTGTAGTAGAAATAATAGAAAACAAAGGAGTAGTAACTGTACCATTTAATGAATTTAGAGCAGTGTTACTAACCATATTACCTAATGTATTAGTTGGTGTTCCGAAAGTTACTTTAAGAATATCAGAACTATCAACAGGTGTAGTTACAGATGGAATAGTGTAAGAAGTATATGGTTTTGGACAAGAACTGAAAAAACCTGTAGTTATAGGAGTATCGGCGATATCATCATTTCCGCACTCAAAACCTGGATCGTTTGTAGAACCAAATGTATGGCTTAACCCAAACCAATGACCAATTTCATGACTTAAAGAACGAGCGTTTAAACCTGACAAGAAATCATAACGGTAAACAATAGCATCAGAAGCAGAAACAGGAGCAGTACCTGGTAAATGTGTATATCCAACAATAATACCACCACCAACAACTGAACCACTTGCAACAATATTACCTACGATATAGATGTTTAAATACTTTGATGGATTCCAGTTTCCTGCAGCCATTGTACTGTATTGGTATGCAAATAAATCAGATTGAGACCAATTTGAATTTGGGTCAAAATGACGAACAATACCGTTTGTACAGTTTCCATTAGGATCTTTCTTAGCTAAGACAAACTGCATATGAGCATTTTGATATAAAGGCTTAAACAAAGGATCAATTTGAGTCGTATCCGAATTTTGTTTTGCGTAATCTTTATTTACTTGTGCTAACGCAGCAATTAAAGCTGCATCGCTCACATTTGTACCAGTACCTACATTTTCACCTAAATGTAATACGTGAAAAACAACAGGAACAGTATAAGTAGGAACTACAGACGCTGTTTTTGCTGTTTTTGCTTTTTCTAAATAAGCTTGGTATTCATTTCTTGCAGCTGTTTCAGCAGCATTTAACTTTGCAGCATAACCTGGAACATTTTTTAAATAAATTTCACGAGCTCCGTAAGTACCACAAGGCTGAATTTCTTGAGCGTAGCTAGAAGCCGCTAATGATAAAAAAGCCGTAGCACTAAGTAATAATTTTTTCATCTTTTATAGTAATTAATGTATTAATAAATTGGGGATTTATTATTCTTACAAACTTAACGATTAATTTAAATAATACAAAATATTGTTAAAAATTTACT
>JBBIUW010000257.1:0-4753 GCA_037440045.1 Sphingobacteriaceae bacterium | reverse complement strand
GCTTTTCAAAATCAAGATAAATCATAGTATAGTGGTAATTAGTTAGGGGGCAAAGATACTAAAAATTTGAAAAAACGCGAGTTGTAAGTTGTTGATTTTCAATCCCAAATAATATTGATTAGCAAAATAAGTCCCAAATTTAACCACATAGAGGCATAGAAAGAGGCAATAAAAAGATTAGAAAAGTTGGATAAAGAAGCATAGAATTGAAGCGACGCTTCAATTAACTGTGAGCGCCTATGACGCAAGTGTAATTTTAAATATCCTAAAACCTATGTGTCTATGTGGTAAAAAAAATCAAGAAAAAGATTTCATTAAAATTGGTAGTTTTACGATATGATTTGCTTCCCAAACGCCAAAATAAATTTAGGACTTAATATAACCGAAAAACGTTCGGATGGTTTTCATAATATTGAAACCATTTTTTATCCTATAGGCTGGAATGATGCATTGGAAATTATCATGAATGAAACATCCTCTAAAGAGTTTAATTTAAATTTAAGTGGATTAGCCATTGCAGGCAATATAGAAGATAATTTATTATACAAAGCATATCAGATTATCAAACAAACTAAAACGCTACCTCACATTGATGTATACTTGCATAAAACATTACCAATGGGAGCAGGCTTAGGAGGTGGAAGTGCAGATGCGGCTTTCTTTATTAATTTATTAAACGAACAATTTGATTTAAATTTTAATGAAACAGAACGTATTGATATTGCTCGTCAATTAGGTAGCGACTGCGCTTTTTTTATTAAAAACACACCTGTATATGCTACTCAAAAAGGAGATGTGTTTACCGATATTAAATTAGATTTAAGTCATTTATACATTGCTATCATCTATCCAAACGTTCATAGTAATACTAAAGAAGCCTATAGTTTAGTGAAACCGCAACAACCAATTAAATCTTTATTAGAAATAATCAAACAACCAATTGCTTCTTGGAAAAATGATTTAGTAAATGATTTCGAGAAATCAATTTTTAATTTATACCCAATAGTTGAAAAAACTAAAAACGAGTTATATGAATTAGGTGCCGCTTATGCTTGCATGAGCGGTAGCGGAAGTGCGGTGTTTGGTTTGTTTGAAAAAGAACCTGACATCAAACATCTGACACAATTTCCTCATTGGGTTGGAAAGATGAAATAAAAAAAGCTCTAAGAAATTCTTAGAGCTTTTTTTATAAAACGTTTGTAGTTTAGTTCTTAACTACTTTCGTAGTTTTTATAAGTTCTCCCGATTTGTTTTTGATATTAACCGTGTATATACCATTTGCATATTTCGAAATATCAAACTCTGCATGTGTATAAAAATTTTGAGTTAATACCAATTTACCTGTAATATCAACAATATCAACTGTTGCTTTTTCATTGTTATACATATGTATATTTAATACATCTGATGTTGGATTAGGACCTACAAATACAGCAACTTCTTTTTCTAACTCATTTTCACCTGTAGATACATCTTTTACGATGGTTCCTACTTTATTCAAAATCCAGTTATTAGGATCTATTCCAATACTTGTTACGGTTCCTGTTAAAGCAATCGTATAATTCTCTACTGATTGTCCGTGATATAATCTTACAATAGTATCTGCCATTGCAGTTCTTGAAATTCGATAATCAACATGGGTCATAAACAAAGGTACTGAACTAGGAAATGAAGTTGTTTGTGTAGCTTTTAAATAAAATACATTAGAAGTTTGACTCCATAGAGCACTGAATGTTGGATAACCTTGCCCATAATACCATTGATTAAAAAATTGAGTAAAATTAAGTCCTGAATAATTTTCCATAAAGGTTTTAAAATCAATCACACTAGCTGTACTACCTTTATAAGTATTTTGAAATGCACGGATAGCAGGGAAGAATACTGAATCGTTATTAATTTCATAACGTAAAGAATGAATTACTGCGCTACCTTTATCATAAGTTAATCGAGAATCAAAAATAACATTTGCATTCATTGTATCAGCATTTGTAAAATAGCAACTTCCTCCTGGTTGAGACATCACGTTATTATGCACGTTCAACATTTTTGTAGTAGCAGACATCCCAGAAATAGCAGGTAAATATTGGTCAATTAAATACTCTGTATAACTTGCCCAACCTTCATTAATAAAAATATCTTTCCATGCAGCACATGTTACATTATCTCCCCACCATTGGTGACCTAATTCATGGGCATCAATCTCAAAATCAAAGAAACCTAAACTCGTCATAGTTTGATGCTCCATTCCTCCACCAAAAGGAGCCATGCAATGTCCATATTTTTCTTTATAAAATGGGTACATACCGTATAAATTAGATTCCATTTCAATAGTAGGTACTATCTTGTCTAAAGCCACTTTTTGTCCATTAATCCAAGATGTATTATTAATGGCATTGTCATATACAAAATTTTGGATATAAATAGAATCGTTTACTAAATACTGAGGTTTTGCATATAAAATATATGGTTTGTATTTAGCTGTTGCTACTGAAATTAAATAGTAATCAATTGGATGATTTGATTTCCATTCGTAACGTTTTTTATTTCCAACAACCACCACGTTTTTTAATAATCCGTTTGACCCTACCATATTTGTAGAATCTGTTGTAGCATAAACCCATGAAGAGTCTATCTTATCTCTTAAATCTTGTTTACATGGAAACCAATGATAAGCACATAAACTTTCGCTTAAACTCCAACTCACTTGATTTCCCCAAGAGCCAGATGTACCTGTACTATAACCATCTCCAATAGCTGCGGCTCCTCCTGTTGGTGCAGTTCCTCCATAATAAACTACTGCATCAAATGTTTGATTTTGTGCTATTGGCGTTCCAACAGTTGCTAAAACCAAACTATCTCTTCTAACAAAAATTCTCTTAACTCCATTTACATATACGGAATCAATCGTATGATTTTGATGTAATACAAATGCAAAAGAGTCTAAAGAAGTAGCGACAACTTTAGCAATACTTCTTACATTTCCGCTTATATAACTTGTATTTCTTTCAACATTAACATTTAAGTGGTAAAATTTTAAATCATACTTATTTTCTGGTGGAACATACCCTACAGGAAGAGTAATCGCCATTTTTTTATTAAAACGTTTTGCTTTATAATCGGCACAATAATGATCGTTCTGTGCATTCAATTTTAAAATTGAAATTGTAAAAAGTGTTAGGTAAATAAAGTACTTCATGTGTTTAATTTTTAGTGATCGTTTTATCTATCAATCTAAACTAATCTTTAAAATTGTTAAACACAATATCTTTAGTCGAAAACTATATGAGCGGTAATTTTTATATTTAATTTTGTTTAATCTTTGCTCAATTATGAAAAATTTTTGGATTTTTATTTTGTTTACATCTGTGTGTTTATTGATACATAGTAACATATTCGCACAAAAAGACACACTGAGATTATCGCAAGTGTATGATTCATTTTCAAATTCAGAAAAAGCAGAGTGGACTGCTTTTAAAAACAATTGGAATTACTTTGATTACACATCTATCAAACAAAAATTTAATGTCACGAAATTAGATTGTAAGAAATGTGAAAGTTTTTATGCTGATATATTTATTGAGATCAATGAAAATGGTAAAGTTCTAGTTTCAAAACTTATAAATGGTAAAAAATGTGGAATTAGTTGTAAAGACAGTGATTTTGAGGAAGAATTCAAAAAAAGTTTACAAAAACAGCAATTCAATTATCTAAAAAATAAACAATTTATTGCAAGATTCGGCCATATTTTAAAGTGCTAAATTGCTCAAAGCTGTTAACTTTGTAGTTCTATTATGGTAACATACAATCCTAAAGACTGGTTTAGATTAATTATCCAGTTTCATAAAAGCGACACATTTAGAAGATTATTTTGGTCTTTAGTAAGCATTGGTATTTATGCAGCTATCATAGTTTATACCGAAGCTCATTACTTACATTTAAATACCAAAAACCCTACAGTTATGCATTCTATATTGGGTTTTGTTTTATCGATGCTATTAGTTTTTAGAACGAACTCTGCTTATGATAGATGGTGGGAAGGGCGCAAAGTTTGGGGAAGTGTAGTGAATAATTCCAGAAACTTAGCTTTAAAGCTATCGTCTATTTTAGTGCACGAAAAAGATAAACAAGAAATTAAACACTTAATTACAAACTATGTTTTTGCATTTAAAAACCATTTAAGAAGCAAGTATATACAAGAAGAATTTACACAAACAGATAATATAAATCTCCCTCAATTTGCAGACGCAAATCACAAACCAAATTTCATTGCAAAATCATTATACACAAAAATTAATACTCTATACACTAATAAAGATTTAACAGGAGAACAGCTCATCATAATAAATGAACAATTAAAATCATTTACGGATAGTTGCGGCGCCTGCGAACGTATTAAAAATACACCTATTCCCTACTCTTACAATATTTTTTTAAAGAAAATGATTTTTTTATATGTCATTTCTTTGCCTGTATTTTTTGGTAGCGAGTTTGGTTATACAACAGTGCCTATTGCTATTATTGTATTATATGTATTTGCAAGTATCGAATTAATTGCAGAAGAAATTGAAGACCCATTTGGTGAAGATGATAACGATTTGCCATTAGATGATATTTGCAACAGAATAAAAACTAACTTAAACGAAATTTTAAATTAATATGTATCAAAACGACATTATACTTAGAGCAGCAAAAGGAGAAAAAGTTGAACGTGTGCCCATTTGGTTGATGCGTCAAGCGGGGCGTATTTTACCTG
>JBBIUW010000256.1:0-4776 GCA_037440045.1 Sphingobacteriaceae bacterium | reverse complement strand
TATTAGATACGATGTTTGCAAACCTTAGTTCATACGTTAAAAACAAGTCCCAAAAAATATTGAATATTCAACAAACTGAATTAAATGGATTAAATGGTGTTTTAGGCTGCGCTTGTGAAGTAAACGGATTAGAGGGTATTGAGGAAGTAAATGGTATCGAAGAAACCAACGGTTACGAAACCCCTGTGAACGAAATGCCAGGCGTTATGAATAGCATGGACTTTAGAAACGTACAATTTAAAACATTGGGCTTCGTGGGCAAGTATCGTAAACTAATTGGGGATCCGTCAAAAGGTTTTAGTGTCATGGTGTATGGTAAGCCTAAAATGGGTAAATCGTTTCTTTGTGTGGACTTCGCTGGATACTTAGCCCGAAATCATGGTAACGTGCTTTATGTTGCTAAAGAGGAGGGTTTGGATATGACTTTACAAGACAAGTTAAAAGCAAAAGATGTAGCGCACCCTAATTTATTTGTAGCGGAAGAAATCCCTAACGATTTAACGCCTTATCAATTTATCTTTTTTGATAGTGTCAATAAATTGGGTTTATCTACCAGCGACCTCGAAACGTTAAGACATAATTACCCTACAAAATCCTTTATTTACATCTTCCAAACCACAAAAGAGGGTAATTTTAGAGGGGCTAATGAGTTCCAGCATGATGTTGATGTGGTTATACAAGTACCAGAAAAGGGCTTGGCGGTGCAAAATGGTAGATTCAATCAGGGAGGGGAAATGAGGATATTTGAGGAGTTGGAATATTCTCAAGCTGCTTAAAATAATGTTTGGTCGGGTTTGAAAACTGAGGCGTTTTTTTTAAATTTACTATGATAAATTCATAAACAATGGCAAAAACAACTTCAACCTCAAAACCTCCTGTGAAAAATGGCCCAAGCCAAACAGGAAATTCATCTGGCAAAGGACGTGGTAACAACCCTCCTGCAAAACCCAAAAAGTAACTATTTAAAGGCTGGCTAAACCAGCCTTTAATCTTTTAAGGAACATAAAAAAATATAAAACTATGCACAATAAAATAATTACAGATTTTCTTTTAGCGATTAATAACGTACCTGATTTTTACCATTCCCAACCGAATGTATATATGGCGGACAGCGGTTTATATCAAGATGTTGACGAGCCGATAAAAAAATATGAAAGAAGATTATTAACTGCCATCTTTAATGAATACGATAAAGTTATTGGTTCCGACAAACACTATACTGGTTTGTTTCCTGATGTAGAAGTAGTCAAACCATTTTTTTATGGAACAAACACAAATAATGAGGTTATTAAATCATTTGCCTATTTAAACGACCTTGCTAATAAAAAAGGTAAGAAGATAGATGAACTAGAATTTTTGACAACTATTCCTGATTTTATAGTTCATAAATCTCAAGATGATGAAAATCCTAAAAATCAGTTATTAAGTGCAGAATTAAAAACAAATCCCAACATGGACGATTTAGACTTTTTCAAGGACTTACTAAAATTAAATTTATATATCGAAAAATATAAGTTCCAAAATGCAGCATTTGTGATTGCTAATAAAAGTGAAAAATTCATCAAGACTTATGCTGAAATATATTTTAGTAATGCTAATCTATTTAAAAGCCAAGCTAGTACCCAAAATCTTTATTTTATATACAGACCGTCTGAAAAACAACCATTTGAGGCATTTTCAATGAGTACGCTATTGTATAACGGATTAAACAATAAATAATATAAGCATGAATTTTGAAGAGAAAAAACAAGAAGGGTTAAGATACATTAAGGAAGATAACTATAAAGAAGCCTTAGAAATATTTAGTTTACTGTTTTATGAAAACCCAAAAGATTTAGAATTATTAGAAATTACCCAGTTTCTATTCCAACGGATTACAGAAGGAAATTATGATTTTCAACCCAAAAAGGCTGAAGAATACATTTACAGAGGAGTTGCCAGATTCTACAAAGGTAAACTAAGTGAATCAATAGAAGATTTTGATATAGCTATTAGTTTAAACAATAAATTGGATTACGCATATAAATGCAAGGCTTTCAGTTTGATGTGGCTTGAAAAACACCAAGAATCAATAGAAGAATTAGAAAAAGCAATTTCTATAAATCCTCATGGAGAATATTACGATGATATTGCAGAAAATTATTCAAGAATGGGATTAGACAATAAGGCTATCGAATTCCATGAAAAAGCTATCCATAAATCGCCAGATGATGCTAGGCTTTGGTACAATTACGGGACTCATCTTGGTAAAATGAATATGATTGCAAAGGCAGTAACTAAATTGCAAAAGGCAGTTGAACTCTATCCGAACTATGATGATGCCATATACAATCTTAATTACTATTCTAAAAAACTGAAAATTTAATCAAATTCACTGAAAATACATTATTTATAAAACAAGAATCAATAGATAATAGATGAATTCTACTAATAAATTCCTAGAAGATTTACAAGGATTGCTTTTATACTGTAAATATAAATACAAAACAAATCCAAGTATTGAGGATATTCTGAAAAAACAGATAAATGAACCTGAAGCATTTAAACTATTATTTGAAGATTATCTTTTGGAACATGAATCTGTTTTGCAAGATTTTTTCATTCAAAGACGTATGAGGATAAAATCTACTTATGAATTTTCTTTAAAGGATGTGCTAATAGAATTTGAAACGATTAAAAAAGGAGCTTCTGATGAGGAATTTCAGCAAGCTTTGAAAGAAACATCAGAATATGAGTTAAGCCTTATAGCACAATTACCCACTAAATATCAAGAGCTAAGCTCCTATGCAACAGTTTCTCATTTATTGGAAGACACCTATAAAGCTGCATTAACAATAGGGTATGAAATTCCTATAATGCCCATTATCGGAACAATATCAAACGATTCAATTAATGCTGGAACTTTTACACTTGAAAATGGACAACCTATTATTATTGTTGATGAAGATTTCCTTTCATTTATTCATTTGTTTTCCAAAATATTTATTCAATGCCTACCTTTTGGAAATAATGGAGAGGTAAATTCTCTAATTACAAATAGGAATGACATAATAAAAAATATAAAGTCTGACCCTAAGATTTTATTTCATTTTAAAGACCTTATTAGAGCTACACTAAACGGTTCCCCCAGAAAAGCTCAACAATACTTTCTACCCAAAGACAGTAAGTATATTCTGTGTACATATTTAATGGTGTGTGCAGAGTATTTTATGGTAGGTCACGAAATAGGTCATAGCATTAAGCATCATAGAAATTCAAATGTTAAGTTCTGGTCTTTCAATGAGAAATGTTCATCTTCTTATAATGAAAACTTAAACCATCTAAAGGAATATGAGGCAGACCAAGTCGGATTACACCTTGCAATGCAAGCAATGGCAAAACAGGGATTTCAAGCCGACTTTTGTTATATTGGAGTTGAATTGTTTTTTATTGTAAATGATATTACTTTAAAAGCCAAGTATTTCTCTGAAAAGGGACACGAGGATTTTTCAGCTCATTTTATAAAATATCCACCAAATAAGGATAGAAGAGAAAAACTTAGAGAGGAACTTAAAAAGCTAATTCCCGAAAGTGAATTGCTTAATGTTTTACATCTTCCTGAAATTATTGAGGAAACGATGAACTATTTATGGGAAGAATCAAAAAGTGATTTCGTATAGATTTATTTATTTTTATATAAAAATTACGTATGTATAATTTAATACAATTAATAGTCATAAAATCCATTTTCAACTTTGGAGATAATTATGTGCAAGGAGATGATAGTTCCATTGTTTGGGATATTTTAACCAACTGTATTGGTGCTTTTGTCGGGTTTGGTCTTTCTATTCTAATATATTCTCATCAAATTACAAAAGAAAAAGACAAAGAGAAGGAGAGAGTTGAGAAAGAGAAAGAAAAAGAGAGGGTTGAGACAGCTCAAAAAGATAAAGACTTACTCAAATATTATTCCGAACTTATACGTAAAAATTTATCCGTTGGGAATAGAAATTTAGCCCTGATAGATGAATACATTAAAAATCAAGAAAAAGACCTGACTAACTTAATGGTTTTACCGAGAGTTCCCTCACATGATTTTACACGCCTAATAAATGTCGATAATAAAGGAGTTTTTGAAGCTTGGGTAAATAATTTTAAAGAAACTGAAACTATTAAACAATACCAAAAAACAAATTCTGCTGTTGATATATTAGATGGTGTAATTAAGGAAGTACATAGAATGCATAACACTGTAATAGAACATTCTTATAAAAAAATGCTATCCATTAAAGAGATAGTGGATAATCTACCTGATAGACTTTCTGTAATTTTAAATGAATTAGGTAAAGAATTAGGGGAGGAAAGACATAATGATAAATACTACACGACACTTGATGGTTTTGTTATCGTATATGGTAATTTAGCCAAAGAAGGGGCTGATATTTCACGTTTTATAGATGAGTTTGTTACCCCTTTAATAAAGGAGATAGGTGCAAAATTTGCACATTATCCTTACGCAATGGAGATTATGATAAGTTGCAAAAAAAGTAGAGTTAAAATCAATGAAGTAAAAACCGATATTCAAACTATGGTTAATGATTTTAAAAAAATTAATGGAAAGGTTGCTGAATCAATCCAAATATTAGAATCTACAAATACTAAAATTGAAAGAATATAACCTCTTTGTTATATATTCATACTCCAAGAAAGTCCCATTTTTTTTAAATAACCTTCCATTTCTATTGCTGTTAAACTTCCGCAATTACGAAGCTTTAAAAAATCATTTTTTGAATATCG
>JBBIUW010000255.1:0-4796 GCA_037440045.1 Sphingobacteriaceae bacterium | reverse complement strand
AAGGAATATTTGCAATAGCAAAATCAAACTTAAATTTTGTTTCTTCGTTTACAGTAACAGGAGTTGTATCTTTTGGAGTTTCGGCAGTTACGTTTTCTGCAATTTCCTCAGAAGGTTTATCACCACATGATACTAACGCCATTGATAAAGAGATGCTTGTAGCTAAAAATAATTTATTCATTTTCAAGGTTTTAAAAAAAGTTACACAAAAGTAATAGTCTTCTTTTAATATGCAAGTCAGTTAACAAAAGTATCATTATAAAATAACCTATTTTATCAACAAAAAGGGTCTGCTTAATGCAAACCCTTTTAAAATGAACTATCTATCTAAATCTCCGTAATCCAGTTTTTTGCGTTTCATCCATAATATTAATTGGCAAACAGCTACAAAAAATGGCACATACATAATTACTTTTGGTAAATCGTAGTGAGCTAAAATTACTTCGGCTTTACGTTTTAATCTTTCAGCAATTAGGTACATAGCAGGAACTAATAATAAAGTTAAGAAAGTAGCAAAGGCTAAACCAAAAATCATTGTCCAGCTTAAAGGCCCCCAAAACACCACGTTATCTCCACCAAAGTGAATATGCGGAGCGCCATGCGCTAATAATTCCTCAAAATCAATATTTAAACCAACTGCTAAAGGTATTAAACCTAAGATAGCCGCAGTAGCTGTTAAAAACACAGGAGTCATACGTGTTCTACCAGCATCAACTGTTGCCTCATATAAACTAACGCCTCTTAACCTTTCTTCCTCAGCAAACTCTACTAATAAGATACCATTTCGAACCACAATACCAGCTAAGGCAACAATACCAATACCTGTCATAACGATACTCATATCCATTTTAAAGATTGCAGTTCCCAGTAATACACCAATTACACTTAATACAATTTCAGATAAAATGATAATTGGTTTACCAATAGAGTTGAATTGAATAACCAACACTAATAAAATAATACCAATAGCAATAATCATAGCATTACCCAAGAAAGCTCCAGTTTCTGCTTGCTCTTCTTGCTGACCAGTAAATTTAACCTCAACAGCACCAGTAGGCTTATAACCTTTAGCTACTTCTTCTAACTGTGCTACTACATTATTTGCATTAAATCCTTCTAATACATCTGATGATAAAGTAATCACACGTTTGTTTTGTTTACGTTTAATACCACCATACGTATTTTCATAACGTACATCACAAAATGCAGATAAAGGTACCGAACGAATCATTCCCATCATATTCATATCACGGAAAGTGATGACTAAGTTTTTGATTTGTTCTACATTTGTTCTTTGATCGTATTTATAACGAAGTTGAATTGGATATTCATCATTCGCATCTCTAAACTTACTTGGGTTATCAATACCAAATACTGCTTTACGAATTTCCATTGCTAATTGAGCAGATGAAATACCTTCACGATTCGCTCTCTCTCTGTCAACATCAAACACAATTTCAGGTTTGTTATCCACAAAATCCGTTTTTAAATCGGCCACACCTGGTACTTCCGACTCTTGTAAAAAACGTTTTAATTTTTGAGCATTGTCTACTAACTCTTCAAACTTATCACCTTTAATTTCGATATTAATAGGTTTACCAACTGGCGGCCCTGCTTGTTCTTTATTAGCAGTAATTTCTGCTCCAGGAATATTCCATTTAGTAGCTTGAATTTCTTTAAGATACTTCATCGTACTTTCGCCATTACGCTCACTAAACTCAACAAAGTTAATCGCAATTTTTCCACGGTTAGCATATGAATTTTGATCTTCATCTTGAGGGTCGGTAACACCAATAGTAACATTAGTAATCATAGATGAAACAATTGGATTATTTTCTCCAATAATAGAGTTTACTTTTTTCTCCACAATTTTCATCACCTCATTTGTTTTTGCAGGGTCAGTTCCTTCCGGTAACTTCACATATACAAACACGTTATTAGGATCGCCTTGCGGGAAGAACACCACATTTGGAGAACGTAATTTCATTAATAAAATTGAGAAGGCAAATAAACCGATAGTCATAAATAGTAACTGATACGGACGTTTTAAACCCCATACTAATAAATTAGTATAACCACGTTGAATAGAAGGCCATGTTTTAGTTTGGAAATTTTCGATGACTTTATACAAGAATAAACGATGAATAACCATAAATAAAGCAAAGAAAATCATTAGGTTTCCAAATGCTAGATGCCCTCCAGCATAACAAATAATAGCTACTAAAGCATATAAGCCTAAACGCATCCACGCTTTACGTGTAATTTTTCCGTATGCTTTAAATTCTTCATGATGAGGCTTCATAAAATCAACTGCAAACACAGGGTTAATGATATAAGCAACAAATAAAGATGCAAGTAAAGTAACAATTAATGTAATAGGTAAAAAGAACATGAACTTACCGATAATACCTGGCCAAAATGCCAAAGGAATAAATGGAGCCAAGGTTGTAACGGTTCCGCTTAATACAGGTAAAAACACTTCTCCAGCTGCACGCTTGGCTGCTGTTTTAATATCAACTTTTCCATTATCAAAAATACGATGCGTATTTTCAATTACCACAATAGCATCATCCACCACAATACCTAGAGCTAATAAAAAGGCAAAGAGTACAATCATATTTAACGAGAAGCCCATGCTTGGCATAAATATAAAGGCAATAAACATTGATAATGGAACCGAAAGCGCAACGAATAAAGCGTTAGTAACCCCCATGAAGAACATTAAAATTAAAGTCACTAAAATAAAACCAATGATGATAGTATTAATTAAATCATGTAAAGTTAATTTAGTTTTATCTGATTGATCAGCCGTGATTTTCACATCAATATTAGAAGGGAATTCAGTTTTCTTTAAGTCTTCAATATGTTCTTTAATTTTATCAGAAGCAGAAATTAAATTTTCGCCAGCACGTTTAATCACGTTTAACGTAATTACGTTTTTACCAGCCAAACGAGCGTAACTTTCAGTTTCTTTAACAGTATCTACAATTTGAGCAAAATCTTTTAAATACATTTTAGAACCAGATTGAGAAGTGATTAACAAATTTTTAATCTCATCAACTGTTTTAAATTCGTTTTTAATGCTAATGGTTCTTTTAGTACCATCCATTGGTATTTGTCCACCGCTAATAGTAACGTTTTCGTAACCGATAGAACGCTCTAAATCTCCCATCGTTAATTGCATGGATTGCATCTTGTACATATCCAAATTAATTTGGATTTCTCTGTCGGGTGCACCAACCATTTTAACTTCGGTAATTTCTTTTAAGCCTTCAATTCTATCTTTCAAATCATCGGCATACTCTTTCAATTTTTGTAAATCCATATCACCTGCGATATTGATATACATAATTGGCATTTCAGAGAAAGCTAATTCTTTTACAAAAGGCTGACGAGTTAAACCTGTTGGTAAATCAGATTTTGCTTCATCTACTTTATCTTTTACGGATTGACGCGCTTTATCTACAGTAATATTTGTATTAAACTCCACTGTAATTAACGATACATCTTGCATCGAATTACTGGTTAGTTTTTTAACCCCAGGAATAGATTTTAATTTTTTTTCTAAAGGTTTAGTAATTGTATTTTCAATATTACTAGGTGAGTTACCTGCATACACAGTACTCACAAAGAACTTAGGAACTACAATATCAGGAAAACTTTCTTTGGGTAATTTGTTATAAGACATAACACCCCAAATGGATATGATAATAGTAACGATATAAATCGCTGTTTTATTATCAATAGACCAACTACTTGGTTTAAATTGTTTAAAGTTCATATTTTTTTCAGTTATTGAATGATTGACTTATAGATTGTTGATTAGCATAAATACACAACAATCCACTGTTTTTTTTATTTCTTTACTTCAATGGCATCTCCTTCATTTAATCCGTCATAGCCTGACATAATCAACAAATCAGATTCTGTTAAACCATCTTTCACCTCTACTCTTCCATTATATTCTTTACCAAGTGTTACATAACGTTTTTCTGCTTTTTTACCATCAGCTAATAATACAAATGGTGACCCTTTTAAATCTTTTTGAATGTAATTTAAAGGAATTGCTATCACAGGTTTCTCAGATTTATAATCATTAATACTAATAATCGCAATTTGATTTGGATGGTATTCTGTTTTGTTATCTAAAGCAATCTCAACACCAAACGTTCTGTTTAAAGTATTAATAGCTCTAGCAGAATAACTTACATATGAACTTAAAGTATCGTTTGAATCTGGGAACTTAATCATTACCTCAGCTCCTTTACGAACACGAGACGCATAACTTTCTGCTAAATCGGCTTTTAATTTTAAGTTACTAAAGTTAATCACTCTAATAGCAGGCATACCTGGTGCTGTTAGCTGCCCTAATTTAATATCAACCGCATCGACAGTACCATTGATAGGAGAAATAATTTTTGTCATACGAACTTGCTCTTGTAACGTAGCCATTTTTTTCTCCATACTTTCTTTTTGAGTTTTAGCTTGAAGATACTGTACCTCTGTTCCAATTTTTTGTTCCCATAATGCTTTTTGCTTTTCATATAACTGATTTACTAACTCTGCATTAGTCTGTAAATCAGAAATGCTTTGTTGTAAAGCACGTGCATCTGTTTCGGCTAAAACTTGGCCTTTGGTAACTAAGTCACCAGTTTTTACATTAATTTTAGTAATTGTTCCAGGCATTTCAGATGATAAAGACACACTCTCTTCAGCATCTACACGTCCTTGTACATTAATATATGTTTTAAAAACAACAGGCGTTAAAGTTCCAGCTTCAACTAGTGTGAATTTTT
>JBBIUW010000254.1:0-4798 GCA_037440045.1 Sphingobacteriaceae bacterium | reverse complement strand
AGCCTGAGATCCATCGGCTAAGAAACGACCAATAATATCGCTGTAGTAAATTGGTTTTACTTTTGAGTTTCTTAAAGACGAACCAGGTGTTAAGATGTGAATTCTATCTTTTGAAATACCTTGCCCATTTAATTGTAATTCGATGTTACCATAAATACGAAGGGCATACATACCCACGCTGTTGATTTGAATAATTCGAACATCTGATGTTAAAGCATCACAATAAATATGTTTACAAGAGTTGTTATAGCCATTTTCTTTATTATTGATAACTAAAATGTGAGGCGTATTTGGAATTTTTTCAGCTGTGTCTTCAACAAAAGCTCTTAATTGATTAAACTCATCGGTTGATATATTAAAGGTATCAGCCACAGTGACTACAAATTCATTTTCTTGTTCAGAAATCTCATCTGAAGAGTAAATAAATTCTAATAAACGAATTAATACAATGATTTTTTGAGGCTGTTCAAGCTCTTGATTAATTTGAGTACAAATCTTTAATACTTTAACTGAGTTTAATGATGTACGTTTTGCGGTACCATCTTTTTTCTTCGAGTTTGCTTGTTGAGCCTCAATAAATTCATCAAAAATAACCAAGTACTTTTCTACTTGCTCTTTGTTTAATTGTTGTTTCAAGAAAGACTCAACAATAGAACGACCTGTATTAGTAATTCCATCAACTTTAGCGATGATGGCAAACATTTGCATTAAGGCACGAAGTATTCGTTCACTCATATATTATTAATTAAAGTATTAGTTACAAAATAAGTAAGCAAGATACTAAATATTAACTATTTAACAAATTTCATCCAATTATTTTACAAAAGGATTATTTTTGCATAAACATGGATATTTCTCAATTAAATCTCAGTCCCGCGGAGCTTGCTGCTAAATGTATCAATCAAACCAATAAAAGTGTTTTTTTAACAGGAAAAGCAGGTACAGGGAAGACAACATTTTTGAGAAACATCATAGCTCACACCCATAAAAATGCTATTATAGTTGCTCCAACTGGTATTGCAGCAATTAATGCAGGAGGTGTTACCATTCACTCTCAATTTGGGATACCTTTTGGTCTATTTATTCCAGATAGTGGTTATAAAATAGAAAACACAAACACTAAAATAAATACTCCCTACACAATGGTTAAGCATTTGAATATGCGCGACCAAAAACGAAAATTACTTCAGGAACTGGAATTGTTAATAATTGATGAAGTGAGTATGCTAAGAGCTGATTTATTAGATACAATTGATTTTGTTTTAAGAAATATTCGAAGGCAACAACATAAAGCTTTTGGTGGAGTTCAAGTCTTATTTATTGGTGATTTAATGCAATTACCTCCTGTTGTAAAAGAAGAAGAGTGGGGTGTTTTAAAAAACTATTATAATAGTATTTACTTTTTTGATGCGCTTGTTTTAAGAAATGAAAAGCCGGTGTATATTGAGTTAGATAAAATATATAGACAATCGGATAATACCTTTATTGATTTATTAAATAACTTAAGAAATAATAAAGTTACTCAGACAGACATTGATTTATTAAACAGCTATTATCAACCTAATTTTGATACATCAAAAGCACTTAATACAATTACCCTAACAACACACAATCAAAAAGCTGATACGCTTAATAAGTCGGCATTGCAGGAGTTGAAAGGGAAGTCTTATTTTTTTAGTGCTAGTATTGAAGGTGAATTTAATGAATATGCTTATCCTGTTGAAGCTTATTTAGAGTTAAAAGTTGGTGCACAGATTATGTTTATTAAAAATGACATTACTGGCAAACAGCAATATTTTAATGGAAAAATAGGAACCGTATCTTTTTTAAGCGATAAAGAAATTGAGATTGATTTTCAGGATGGAACCAAACCGTTTTTGTTAGAAAACTATCAATGGAAAAATATTAAATACGAGTTAAATCCAGTAACTAATGAAATTGAGGAAACAGAAATAGGCACATTTACTCAATACCCCATTAAGTTAGCATGGGCAATTACGGTTCATAAAAGTCAGGGATTAACATTTGAAAAAGCAATCTTAGATATTAATAAAGCTTTTGCACCAGGGCAAGCTTATGTGGCTTTATCGCGATTAAAATCGTTGGATGGTTTAGTATTAACTGCTCCAATTCAGTTTAACTCCATCTCTCAGGATAAAACATTAACTCATTATTCAGAAAATAAACCTAAGACTGAAGAGGTAAAACAATTGATTAGTCAAGAAACAGATTTGTTTTTAAAAGCCTATGTTTTAAAAGCCTATGATTTTGTTTGGCTTAACACATGTTTACAAAAACATGCAGAAAGCTATACAATGGCCGAGAATAAATCAAACAAACAAAAACATCAGGCTTGGGCAAAAGAATTAATAGAAAAATTTGAACCACTAAAAATTAATGCTGAAAAATTTAGTTACCAGTTAATTCAAATATTTGATACAAAGTCTGTAGATTATGTTCAAACAATTCAAAACAGGCATCTTGCAGCTAAAAATTATTTTTATCCTGTTTTAAAAGAAATGTCAAAATCAATTCTAATTTTAATAGAGTTGCTAAAAGATGAAAAACAAATAAAAACCTATTTAGAAGAATTATTAGAACTTGAAGGATTGATATATAAGCAATTACAATTGTTAGATAAAGTATCGCTTATTGTTCATAATATCATACATAATATTGAATTTAGTAAACAACAATTGCAGCAAAATAGTAATCAAAATGAACGTTTAGAAATAGTTAGACAAACTATTGCGATTACAGAGAAAACCGCATTTGAAGAAAGGGTATCCTCAAGAAAGGGAATTAAAAAGGATAAAAAAACAAAAAAAGTATCTTCGACAAGCTCAGACACCAAAAAAACAAAAGAGGCAAAACCTGATACGAAAGAAGTAAGTTTTGCTTTATATAAACAAGGTAAAATGCCAGAAGAAATTGCTCAAGAAAGAGGTTTTGGCTTAACTACTATTGAGGGGCATTTAGCGCATTATGTGAGTTTAGGTATGATACCAGTAACTCAATTTGTAACAAAAGAAAAGTTTGATAAAATTATTGAAGTTTCAAAAAATATAGAAGGAGATACAAAGTTAACCCCCATAAAAGAAGTATTAGGAGATGAAGTTTCTTATTCTGAAATTAAGTATGCTTTAGCAACTCAAAAATATTTGAATAAATAAAAAAGGTATATATTTTGGTGACCTTTTTTATAATTAGTGTTTCTTATTTCATAACACGTTCAACGTATTCGCCTGTTTCGGTGTTTATTTTTAATTTATCGCCAATAGCAACAAAAATAGGAACCTGAATTTTAATACCATTTCCTACTTCGGCTGTTTTTAAAGATTTTCCTTTAACTCCATCTTCTGTATAAGTAACTTCTAATTCAATATATTGAGGTAAAGACCCATTTAAAGGTTTTTCGTTTTCATCAAAACGTATTTTTAATACCATTCCTTCTTCTAAAAATTGAATACTATCTGCAAATAAAATTTTAGGTATATGTATTTGGTCATATGTTTCTTGATTCATGCAAACCAAAAAGTCTCCTTCTGTAAATAGGTATTGCATTTCAAATTCATCAACACGAATTAAATCTACTTTTTCTCCCGAACGAAAACGAACTTCACTTTGTTTTCCTGTTTCCACATTTCTACATCTTAACGAATAAATCGCATTTCCTTTTCCGGGAGTAATGTGATCATAATCCATAATTTGAAGTAGTTCGTTGTTGTATCGGATAAATGCATTTCTTGAAATGTCGGAAGTTGTTGCCATAAATAAATGTTTTAAAGGGCGCAAGATAGTGTGTTGGGTTGATATAGGCAAATATTAAAATAAATAAGTACCACCAAGCATAAACCAATTATTATAGCCTTGCTTTTTATAAAATTCGTGTGACTGTTCTGCACATAGATTTATGTATACGAATTTTCTTTTCATAATTTGATATGATACTGATTCTATATGAGTTATATCTGATAAGAAACCATTAGTGTGATAGCTTCTTTTAAAACTATTTTCATAATTAATAATATCATTATTGATATGGTATATCCCAATATTATTACCAAAACTAATACAAAATCGATTCTTAAAGTAATTAATTCGTAATGGTATAATGATTGAATTAGAGGTGTGTTTGTAGTTTAATTTATTTGGTTTGTAGATATTGCTATCTATATAAGTGACATATTTTGTTGTTGTTTTCCTTTGCATAAAACCAATTCCAAATGAAAATGATATTTTTTTGTAAATAAATTTGTTATACAGAGCATTGATATTAAATGTTTTAGTATCAATATTTCTAAAAGTCATGTAATATACAGAATCTCCTGAATTATCATTAGCTAGTTTCCCATTCGGCAAAATCCATGTATTAGGCTTTTTATTAGCGCAAAAATTATATATATAATTTACATTTATTGAAAATCCATCTCTATTAATTGTATTAAAAGAGGAATCCACTTTTTGACCAAATATCTTGGAACAAAAAAATAAACTAATTAAAAATATGACTTTAAAACTCATTGTTTTTACTGAACGAAAAATAATAGAGTTTATTATTTTCTGCGATTATTTTATCTCAGAAAAAGGAACATTAGTGATACGATATTTTTGCCAATCCTTAAAATCAAAATGCCACCATTCGTATTTGTATACAGTAAAACCATCGGCTTGCATTTTCTCTATTAATAAATCTCTCATTTTACGTTGTTCTTCAGTTCCTCCTGTATAATCAAAATAAGAACGTTCTGTCATTTCATCATAAGCGCCAGGCATTTGGATTTCCTTTTTTGTTTTT
>JBBIUW010000253.1:0-4807 GCA_037440045.1 Sphingobacteriaceae bacterium | reverse complement strand
ATATGTAAGTTTCGACAATAAACAGGAAAAATTGTCCAAACTTACACTTTTCAAAAAATTTCTTTAAAAAATAAATATGGGCTTAAGCATTAACTATAGTGGTAGTTTTAAAAAAAAGGCTTCATTAGAAGCAATGATAGACGAAGTAAAAGATATTGCTGAAATCTATGAATGGAAATACACTATCGCCAACGCTCGTTTCCCGAAAAACTCATTCGATAAAATTGAGTATGACGGTAAGCTCTATGGCATTTCGTTTACTCCACCCAATAGCGAAACTATTTCGTTAACTTTTTTATCAAATGGTAAAATGTGTAGCGGAGCTAGATTAAAATTTTTCGGTAATTCGGATAATGAAAATGATAAACTGTATTTATATATGTTGTGTTCAAAAACACAATATGCAGGAAGTACCAATCACAAAATAATTATTCATTTACTCAAATATTTAAGCCAAAAATACTTTCAGGATTTTAAACTAACCGATGAAGGGAATTATTGGGAAACAGGAGATGAGAGCATTTTAGAAAAGAATTTTAAGACATACAATGATTTAGTGGATGATGTTGTGCATTCAGTAAAGAATTACCCAATTAATACC
This sequence comes from Sphingobacteriaceae bacterium, assembly GCA_037440045.1. Lineage (GTDB taxonomy): Bacteria > Bacteroidota > Bacteroidia > B-17B0 > Aurantibacillaceae > UBA4416. Next base: position 4,206 of record JBBIUW010000253.1, on the reverse strand, counting down.
ACCGAAACGTTTACCGAGTATTTTGAAAGAATAATTAAAATGCTTGATGAAAAAAGAAACACAAAATAGTTTAGACGTTTTAGACGATTATTTAGACGTTTTTTAGACGAAAATTAATTTATTTCTTTTTCCTTCAAAGTTGTGAAATAAACCACCCTTTTATGAAAGAGATGCGTAATAAACTAGCAAATAAAGATGTAAATAACAGATAATCAGCAATATCCTTTTTTTATTTTGTTGTTAAATTCGGAATAGCGCCAGAAAAAAATCAATAAGCGATGTGCTTTTATTCGTTAGTTAAGAAACAGTTGGGGGAAGATTGGGTGATAAGTTGGGTGATAATAAAAGGCATTGATACGTCAGCCCACGACTGACGTATTTCAATTTACTTAAAATCAAATAGTTGTAATTATGCAGGCGAGAATGCACAATTCAAAGTGTCTGAAATCAAACACATATGGGTAGTACCCAAATAACTACCCAAATAAACCAAACAATATGAAAAGTAGAAAAACTATGAAGCTGAATTTTCTTGACACGGTAGATAAAAGTGTATTAACGATAGAAAAACTGCGCACATACCCCGACTTTGAGGATGTGAGCGAAGATGAAGCAAAAGAGCACATAAAGCTCATTAAAACCTTTGCTAGGGTGTTGTTTGATATTTACAAGAACGACCAAATAAAAGAATCAATAAAAACCTAGTCCTTATTGATTCTCAAAAAAATCTTTATCTTTGTCGTGAAATTAAGCTAATCTTGGTTAGCCTTTAAAAAGGAATATAGATTGACCAAAACATCAATATCTTGCAAAAGAGTGTTTGAGATTTGGTCGGCAGATTGCACGTAACTCCAAGAAAAACTATTTCTTGGAGTTTTTTATTTCTTAAACTTTTTTACAGGAACCTTTTCAATCCAAGAAAAATTATCTTTTAAGATTGAAGCCTTGTACTTTTTAAGATATTCAATATATGCTTGTGCTACAGGCGACATTTTTTTGCCTTGTAGCCAAATTAGCTGCCATTGAGATTTAACAGGAAATCCAACCGTAGGTAAAATTTTTAAGTCTCCCGACAGTAAATCATTTCTTAACCCAATAAGTGGCATGATGGAGTTTCCTAAACCTGCAATAACAGCCTGTTTTACAGCTTCGTTGGAGGTAAGTTCCATTTTTTTGCGAACATTAATTTTATGTTTGTTAAAGTAATTTTCCATAACATAGCGAGTGCCCGATCCATCTTCTCTAAAAATTAGCGGCATATCCTTTAGTTCTTCTTTACTGATGATGTGTTTAGGTAATTGTTCATCTCTGCCTCCCACAACATACAAATGATTTTCCATAAGAGGCTCTTTATTTACTTTCAAATCATTTGGTAAAATTGATACTAGTGCAAAGTCAACTTCATTGTTTTGTAAACTATTAATAACCTTAGATTTATTAGTTACATCCATAACTAAATCTATCCCTTTATTTTCTTTTAAAAACTCATTTAAAAAATATGGAATTACATATTTGCCTGTTGAAACAACTGAAATAACTAATCTACCAGTTAAATGCCCTTTGTATGACAATGTTTTATAATTAATCGCATACACTTCGTTAATAATACGTTCGGCCATTTCGTAAATTTCTTTCCCAAAATCAGTTACATACAACTGCCTTCCCACAACTTCTGTTAATGGAATCTCAAATTGATCTTGCAAATGTTTGAGTTGAATAGATACAGCGGGTTGACTCATGTAAAGCTCTTCGGCAGCTTTTGTTACGCTTTTAGTTTGTACCACTTTGGCAAATACTTTTAATTGATGCAATGTATAGTTCATAATTATTACTTATGTATTTGATAACAAATATAAATAAAAATATATGGATTGCTGTACATAGTTTTGCCTCATAAAAATTCTTCAAATGACAAAACAAAAAACATACACATTAATTTTCGTGTCAGTATTGATCTTGGGGCTTTTATTCTTCAAGCTGTTTAACCATGATACAAGTACACTACTTAATTATGGATCAAGCGTTTTAATCGCAACCTTGTTTTTAGTATTTGCAAACGAACTCTTAATCTTTTGGGTACTTTCTTCGCTCCGTCTTATTCATAAAATAGGCCTGCTTAGAGACAAATCTAAAATAGATAATTGTAACACCACTAGTTAAAAATTTATTATGATGAATTTCAAATCATTGTTTGCTGCATTGCTGTTAATAGTAGCTGGATTAATTTCTCCTTCAAATGGAGTTGATGAAAGAAGTTATAAAACTCCGTTAGATATTTTCATGACATTAGTATCAGTTGTTATTGTTGCAACGTCTATTTATTTGATTTGGTCTTTACTAGAAAAACAAAGAGAACCATCTCAATCAGATCATAGAGAAAGAAAAATATAAAAACATCATGAACTTAGACCTATTAATCTCAAACATCACAAATCCAGCGTTCTTATTTTTTATCTTAGGTATAGTAGCTGTTAAACTTAAAAGTGATTTAGAAATACCACAAAATTCTTCCAAATTCATTTCTTTGTACCTCCTTTTTTCTATTGGTTTTAAAGGCGGACAAGAGCTATCTCATGAAACATTTAGTACAGAAATTTTATGGTCAATGCTTTTTGGAATAGCTATTTCATTGCTAATCCCTTTTTACACTTTCTTTATTTTAAAGCGTAAATTAAACATTTATGATGCTGGAGCAATTGCAGCGGCTTATGGGTCGGTGAGCGCAGTAACGTTTGTTACAGCTGTTTCGTATTTGGATACACAAAAACTCGAACTGCACGGCCATATGGTTGCTATTATGGCCTTAATGGAATCGCCAGCTATTATTGCAGGATTAATATTAATGTCAATGTATAACAAAGAAGAAAACAATCATACAAGCAAGTTATCCGTCATCAAACATTCTTTTACAATATTAGGGAGTTTAATAATTGGTTTATTTGCTAATGCTAAGCAAGCAGAAGGCATTAAGCCATTTACCAATGATATATTTAAAGGATTTTTAGCAATATTTTTATTGGACATGGGAATTACTAGTGGAAGGAAGTTAACCTCTTTTGTGGGTAATGGTTTATTTCCTTTGTTATTTGCTATTTTCATTCCGCTATTTAATGGTTGTTTGTTCGCTTTTTTAAGCTCCTTTGTAACATCTGATATCGCCAATAGATTTGTATTTGCAGTTTTAGCAGCAAGTGCTTCTTACATTGCAGTTCCGGCTGCCATGAAAATAGCAATACCTAAAGCAAATCCTGGCCTATACTTGCCTATGGCATTGGCTATAACTTTTCCTATGAACATTACTATTGGAATGCCATTGTATTTTTATTTGAGTCAAATATGATATAACAAATAGCTTTTTACATGTAATCTATCATAAAGCATCCATAAATATTATTTATGCATGACATAATTAATATAAATATTAATTATGTATAGTTGTGAGTAAATTTGTACTGTGATTTACAATACACATTCGGGTATAATATTTTAAAACAGTTTAGTGTATAATTTAAATAATGAATAAAAAGGTTTTATATACATTAATTACGATTGTTGCTTTTTTTGCACTCGGTCAGATTCATGGTAACTCATTTAATTCAACTCATTTTTCTCAAAATACCCAGTACACTTTTAATAAACATCAAAACACATGTAGTGTAAACACTTTTGATTTTATTAGTGAATCTGAAGATGATTTTAGAGACAGTAAATTTCAAAACCATATTCAAAAGGCTGTTGATGTATCTGATTTTAATTTTACAAGTTATACTCAGCATCAAAAATTATTTTTTTATACATCACGTGTTTCTAACAACGCGATTTACCAAGGTGTACCATATTTCATCTCATTAGGTAATATGAGAATCTAGCAGTACTTCCTACGTAAAGTGCGCTCCCGCACATCAACTAAACAATTTACTTTTAAAAGAATCAATTATTATGAGAAATCAACTCATCTTTATGAGCATATGTGCTATTCTATATGGTACAAGCTGTCAATCACACAAAGAAGAAAAAGAAGAAGAAACACAATTTTTAGTAACATCTCCTCTTAAAAAAGACACATTAATTACTAGAAATTATGTGTGTCAAATTCGTTCAATACAACACATTGAATTGAGAGCTTTGGAAAAAGGTTATTTGCAAAATATTTACGTTGACGAAGGACAATTTGTAAAAAAAGGGCAAACCATGTTTCAAATTATG
>JBBIUW010000252.1:0-4813 GCA_037440045.1 Sphingobacteriaceae bacterium | reverse complement strand
TGGATGGCTTGTCAGCAGCAGACTTTGAGCAAAATAAAAAGCGGAATACCTTTATTGAATTTAAAGTATTCCGCTTTGGTGGCTTTGCCAGGAATCGAACCTGGATCGTAGGCTTCGGAAACCCAAATACTATCCATTGTACTACAAAGCCAGTTTTATTTAACAAATATAAGTATTAAATTTATGCTCATTCATAACAATATATATTATACCAAGCTCGTTATTACAACATGTTATCTAAAAAGAGTTTTTTTACATTATTTACATTACTAAGCTTATTTTCCTTTTCTCAGGTAAAAGTTGGTCAGTGGCTCGATCATTTGTCATATAATGATGCTAATTCAGTTGTTAGAGTTGGAGATATGGTTTATGTATCTAATGGCTCTGGATTAGGCACATATAATGTTTCAGATAATGAAATTAAAAAATTAACAAAAATAGACGGATTATCTGATGTGGGAGTTACATTATTAAGAAAAAACGATAATAATGATCGTTTATTAGTTGTTTATAATAACACTAATATAGATGTGATAAAAACAGATGGTTCAATAATTAATGTGTCAGATATAAAAAGAAAAATTATTACTGGTAAAAAGGTTATTAATGAAGTTTATTTTAGCTCTAATTTCGCTTATATATCATGTGGGTTTGGCATTGTTGTGTTTGATACAGATAAATTAGAGGTTAAAGATACGTATTACATAGGAAATGGTACAACTACTGAAGAAGTTTATCAGGTAACAAAAAATGACACAGCTATTTTTGCGGCAACAATTGATGGTATTTATTACGGATTATTAAATTCTAATTTAAGTAATTATCAGAATTGGAAACCTTTAAATACAGGACTTGCTATCGGGCCTTATAATTCAATTGTAAATTTTAATGGAAGCATTATTACTAATTATTCTCAATATTATAAAACAGGCGCTTACAATTCGGATACTTTATATCAGTTAACAAATACTGGTTGGCAAAAATATACTATCAATTTAAACTATATAGGTTCAACAAACTTTAAACTATATGATTATTCGAAATATACTAGAATGTTGATTATAGATAGGAATGGACTTTGTGATTATACGCCAACAGGAAGTAGAACAAATTATTTAACAAATTATGGTTTTGACTATGTGCATTTAAATGATGTGTTCTTTGATAATAATTCATTTTGGTTAGCAGATAAAATTTATGGATTAGTAAAATCTGGAGGAGCTATATGGACACCTAACGAACGTATTAGCATTAATGGGCCAGTAAATAATTATGTAAATGATTTAGATTGTAAAGATGGTGTGCTTTATAATGCACCAACTGATTTAGGCGGAGCATGGAACAATCAATATCAGTTTCCTACTTTAAGTTCTTATAGCGATTATACTTGGACAACTATTAATAACGCCACTTTTGATAGTATTAAAGATGTGAATTGTGTGGCAATTGATCCAAATGATAATACTCATGTGGCATATGGTAGTTGGGGTAAAGGTGTTCTTGAAATGCGTAATAACCAACGTTATAAAATTCATAATACAACTAATAGTACACTGAAACCAGCCTTTGGTTCATCTTATGATGCTCGTGTTGGAGGATTGGATTATGATGGGAATTCAAATTTATGGGCAGTAGCTAGTTTGAATAATAAATTCTTAAATGTTTTATTGAAAAATGGAACTTGGATAAATTTCGATTTCTCAACAGTATCAAATGCAAATCCTAATGCGATTATGCCTATTAATCCTAATGCTGCTAAAGTATTAGTAGATAAAAACAATCAGGTTTGGGTTCAGTTAGCAAGAGGTAATGGAATGGTTGTGTTTAAACCAGGTGCAAACTATTCTCAACCAAATACATCTAATGCAAAAGTAATTTCGTCAGCCAAAGGCTCTGGAGCCCTTCCTTCATTAGATGTAAGGTGCATGGCAGAAGATAATGTTGGAAGTATTTGGGTAGGATCTTCCAAAGGTGTTTCTGTTTTTTATAATCCCGAAAATATATTTAATGGAGGCAATTGGGATTCACAACAAATATTAATTGACCAAGATGGACAAGTAAAAATACTATTAGAAAATGATGTTATTACAGCTATATCAGTAGATGGAGTTAATAGAAAGTGGATAGGTACTGAAAGTTCAGGAGTATATTGTATTTCAGCTGATGGGCAACAAGAGATTTATCATTTTACAAAAGATAATAGCCCTTTGTATTCAAACTCTGTAAAAGATATTGTAAATGATGAAACAACAGGAGATGTTTTTATTGCAACAGAAGAAGGGATTCAATCATACAGAACGGCTATTATTAAGGGGTTTGAAGTATATACAGATGTACACGCATACCCAAATCCAATTCGCCCAGGATACAGTGGATCAGTATACATTACAGGTTTAGTAGATGAAACGGAGTTAAAGATTACTGATATTAGTGGTAATTTAGTATGGGCTACAAAATCTCAGGGAGGTCAGGTTGAATGGAATCTTCAAACATTTAGTGGCGCTAAGGCTTCTAGTGGTGTTTATTTAATATACTGTGCAACTGCATCAGGAGACATGTCGGCTACAACAAAATTATTAATTGTAAATTAATGCTTTGCAAAACACAAGGCATTGTTTTACAGAATATTAAATATGCCGACAAAAAAGTTATCTCGAAAATTTATACTCGTGAATTAGGAGTTGTCTCTGTAAATGCATTTGTTGGGAGTGCTTCAAAAAATAAAATTTCCCCTTCATTAATTCAGCCGCTGTCTCAAATTGAAATTGAGATTTCCTTTAAAGAAAATACAGAATTACATAGTTTAAAAGATGTTAAAGTCTTCTATCAGTACCAATCTATTCATAGCGATTTTTACAAAATATGTATTGCGCAATTTATGAATGAAATCCTTTTAAAATGTTTAAAAGAACAAACTAAGAATACAGAGTTATTTGATTTCATAGCGTCATTGTTGCAATGGTTAGATAAATCACCAAGTGGGTTTAATAATACTCACGTTTATTTTTTATTTACTTTTTGTAAGTACCTTGGTTTTTATCCGTTAAATAACTACAGTCAGCAATGTCAATATTTTGATTTAATGGAAGGTAAATTTCAAGAACATAAATTAGAATTTCCTTTAGGATTAGATCAACATCAATCGTTTGTGTTTAAGCAGTTTTTTGATTATGATTTATCATCTGAATTGGTAATAACAAAAGCTAATAGAGATATGCTTATAGAAATATTAATGTTGTATTATAAGTATCACTTTCCAGGTTTTAAAGATTTAAAGTCGTATTACGTTTTAAAAGAAACTTTAAATAATTAAAAGCTACTACCTTCAATCGCCTTGATGTATGATGGCGTTTGACTTTGATTCATGATGAATATTTTTATTTCATCATTCTCATTAACCTTATCTTTTATGTTAAAATAAAAAGGAACTGTTTGAAAAGTATTGTCCGTAATTAAGTATTTATCTAAAGGGAAATACATTTGTTCTTCTTGCCCATTACTGTGTTTAATAAAACAAGCCATAACAGGACAGGGACCATGATTTGTTTTTAAATTAACAAAACCATAAATGTTTTGCTTTTTGATGTTTGAACCTTTAATAATTTGAGCTCCTGCATATGGGTTAATGTCTCCAGCTAATAATAAACTATATTGATGATTGGTAGTATCTAAAAAAGTTTTGTTTTCGTAATTTTCCGAATAAACTTCTTTAAATAATAAATGGTTATTGCCTTGCAAAGCTTTATTAATTGTTATTTCCCCCTTGCTTATTTTTAATTCTTCATGATTATCATATCCCAGCGAAAAAAGAAATTCAGGGGTGTTATAAAAGTTTTCCCAGTTATAAATGATTGTTGAGGGTTTATATGTGTTTATAGAGTCCCATACGTTTTGATAATCTTTTTTGTTATTTAAATTGACATCCATTTTTATGGTTTTATTCCCCATAAGTGTTATTTCGTTTTTTGATAATGCTGTCGGATGGTTATGATGACTATACAAAATAATACCTACAAATGTGATAAAGCAAGTAAATAAAAGGAAGATAAGTAGTCTTTTCTTTTTTGAGTTGATTAATGCTATTAAAATAAAAACAATAAGTATTAAAAATCCGTAGCTAATAATTAACGTATTAACAAAAGTAGGATTGTGGTATTCTAATTCAACTGTATGAACTCCTGCATGAATAGGCGAAGACATTAACAGTTCTGCGTTCCATAATAATGGAGTTATTTTATTGTCAATTTTAAGTTCCCAGCCAGTATAGTAAGCTTGCTGAAAGTTTAGTATTAAATCATCAGTTGCTTTACATTCAATAACAATATGGGATGGAGAATAGTGTTTGTAGGTGTAGTTAATAGTTTTGTTTTGATAGTGAAATGATTTTTTAACTAATGTTTCATCAGCCTTTTTATCAATGCTGTATTCAGTAGTATTCGGTTTTGAGAAATAAATAAATGGATAACTTATCAAACTATCTTTAAGTGCGGGATATTGGTCACTTAAAACAACATAGTTCGAAAATAAAAAGGAAGTCCATTCGTCGTTGATAATTAATTGCTTTTTGAAAGAACCTGTGTTTTTCCAAAACTCATTAATATGCTCAAATTTTGCAGCATTGCAACTTATTGGATCTTTTGATGGAGTAGGGAAATGAGGCGTTAATTTTTTAAAGGCATCTTGATAAGTGTTTGGTTTTGAAATAGAGTAAGTGACGTATTGGCCATAAATTGTAATAGTAAAACATAATTCAATAAACATTAAAATGAAAATACGTTTTAAAAATAGTTTATAGGACTTAACACGAAGTATG
>JBBIUW010000251.1:0-4834 GCA_037440045.1 Sphingobacteriaceae bacterium | reverse complement strand
CTCCACTTAACACCAAAACCTGAATGTTATTTTCTTCTGTTATGTTATAATCTAAAACCATAATCTAATCAATTAATGTAAGTACTTATTTATTTTAAATTTAGTAATAATTTTTCAAAAACTTTAACTATCCTTTATTAACAGAGTTTTTTTTATGTTCACAAACCCCATTTTCTTTTAAACTACGGCACTTTGCGAAAAAGTTTAACGAATGATGAAATACATCAAAATTGAGCATGTCTTCTGCCATTTTCTGAATTTGCATAATACGAGGGTCGCAAAACTCAAAAACCTTCTCACAATCGCTACAAATTAAATGATCATGTTGTTTAAACTTATATGCTTTTTCAAATTGTGCTAAATTTTTACCAAATTGATGTTTCACAACCAAGCCCGCATCTAACAACAATTCAATGTTATTATAAAGTGTTGCACGACTTACACGATACTTTTTGTTTTTCATCATCACGTATAGTCCCTCTATATCAAAATGTCCTTCATGAGAATATATTTCATTTAAAATAGCAAAACGTTCAGATGTTTTACGATGCTTATTTTTTTCAAGATAATCCGTTAAAATTTTCTCAACAGCTTCCTTGGTTTCTTGTGTCATTCTATCTCCCATTAGTTATTATCTATACGTGTTACACTTGTTACTCCTTTTACTTTCATTAAATTATCTATTAAATGACTAAGATGTTTTGCATCATGCACGTACACCATTATTGTTCCATCAAATATTCCATCTTCAGTATCAAAACTAATAGAGCGCATATTGATATTTAATTGACTCGAAATAACTTTAGTAATATTATTTACCAAACCTAATTCATCAGTTCCTTTAATTTTAATACCAGCCAAAAACGAAATTAAATGATCATTATTCCATTTAGCTTTTACTACACGATAGGCATAATTTGATAATAATTTAACTGCATTAGGACAATTCACCCGATGAATTTTAATTCCTTCATTTACGGTTACAAATCCAAACACATCATCACCCGGAATTGGACTGCAACAAGACGACAAACCATAATCTAGTTTTTGCATATCATCTCCAATTACCAACATCTCGTGAGTTCCACCTCTAACACTAGTAACTAACTCCTCGATTTTATTTTCCTTTTTCTTAGGTTTATATTTCTCAGGATGTAATTTAAAGTCAATAAATTCTTTAATTTCTTTAACATCCACATTTCCTAAGGCAGCTCTATAGAACAATTCGCTTGACGAAGGTAATTTCAGATAAGCTACAAACTCATTTATATTTTGAATCGTAAAATCTAATTTAGATTTGTAAAATTTCTTTTCTAAAATTTCTTTTCCTCCTTCGGCAATTTTGCGACGACTTTCTTTTAAAGCATTTTTAATTTTAGATTTAGCACGAGCTGTGACAACATAAGTAATCCAATCTTCTTTAGGAGTTTGTTTACTTGACGTTAAAATCTCTACCTGATCGCCACTCTTTAATTGATAACTTAATGGCACTAATTTATGATTTACCTTTGCCCCAATACATTGCTCCCCTACCTTGGTATGAATTTCAAAAGCAAAATCCAATGCAGTAGCAGTACTAGGTAAATTTTTCATTTCTCCTTTAGGAGTAAACACAAAAATTTCATCGGCAAATAAATTTAATTTAAAATCATCTATAAATTCCAAAGCGTTAGGGTCTGGATTATCAAGCATCTCACGGATACGACGCAACCAATTTTCTAAATTGCTTTCTTTTTCTGCCGCTGCATCTTTGTATTTCCAATGAGCTGCATATCCCATCTCCGCTAAATCATCCATTCTAACTGTACGAATTTGTACTTCAACCCACTTACCTTCAGGACCCATAACGGTAGTATGTAAACTCTCATATCCATTAGATTTGGGAGTAGAAATCCAATCTCTTAACCTATCGGGGTTTGGGTGATAAAAATCGGTGATGATGTAATAAATTTTCCAACAGTCTGCTTTTTCTTTATCCATAGGCGTATCAATTACGATACGAATGGCAAACAAATCGTAAATTTCTTCGAATGGAACTCCTTTATTTTTAATTTTATTATAAATAGAGTAAATAGACTTTGGGCGACCAAAAATTTTGAATTTAAACCCTTGCTCTTTTAAAATATCATTTAACGGATCGATAAAATTTTTGATATACTTTTTTCGAGCTGGTTCCGTTTCTTCTAATTTCTGTACAATATCTTTATACCAATCTTCATTAGTATATTTTAAACCTAAGTCTTCTAACTCCGACTTAATCGCATTTAAACCCAAACGATGTGCTAAAGGAGCATATAAATAAAGTGTTTCGCCAGCAATTTTCATTTGCTTATCACGCTTCATATGATCAAGCGTGCGCATATTATGCAATCTATCTGCTAGTTTTATTAAAATTACTCGCACATCTTCAGAAAGCGTTAGTAACATCTTTCTGAAGTTTTCAGCCTGAATAGATGAAGTATGATCGAAAACACCTGAAATCTTGGTTAAACCATCAATGATTTGAGACACTTTTTCGCCAAACATTCCTTTGATATCTTCTAAAGTCATGTCTGTATCTTCAACAGTATCATGTAACAAAGCACAAACAATAGCTGTTGTTCCTAATCCAATTTCTTCAGCACAAATTTGCGCCACCGCAATAGGGTGATAAATATAAGGTTCGCCTGACTTACGTCGCATTTCTTTGTGAGCTTCAACCGAAACCTCAAATGCTTTACGTATGATTTCCTTATCGCCTTTTTCGAGGCGACGTTTACAAGCCTTTATTAAATTTTTGTAGCGATTTAATATCTCTCTTTTTTCTGCTTCTAGGTCTATTTGCATATTACGAATATTGCTATGAAGGTAATTTTTTTTATCAAAACTATCAATAGTTATTAGACAAGATATTACATTTGAGCTGATGAAGTTTTTCCAATATATCTATTACTTTTTTAGGTCACTCTATTATAGAGGACTTAGAAATACATTTAAATTACTTTCTTTCGAAGGAAAGTTTGAAAAACAACTAGGTATTAATACACACAGTATTGTAAACCTCGATAAATTAACCCTTGCTGGCGAAAATTCGGATCAAAATCACCATTATCAGGGCGCAAGCTACTATATTTTATTTTCGATTTTTAATGAATTGCCGCCAATAACCAAAGCTTTGCCATTGATTGACTATGGCTGTGGTAAAGGAAGAGCCCTATTTGTTGCGGAACAATGTGGTTTTACAAAATTAATTGGTGTTGATATTGCCAAGGAATTAATTGATGCAGCTAATGATAATAAAGCCATCTATAAAAAGAAAAATCAACAAAGTACCGTAGATTTCTTATTTGAAGACGCTACTCAATTCAAAATCCCAAATGATGCCAAAGTATTTTACTTTTTTAATCCCTTTGGAGAAGAAATTATGCAAAAAGTCATCCATAATATTAAAGAAAGCGTGAATCTTTATCCTAGAAACGTTTACTGCATATACCTAAATCCAAAATATAAAGCCGTTTTTGAACAAAACGGCTTTGAGGTATTTTATACTAAGAAAAATAAGAGGTACTTGGAGGGTATTATTTATACGTTATAGTTATGGCTTGTCACTTCGAGCGAAGTCGAGAAGTATTCTAATAATCATTATAGGTTCTCGACTTCGCTCGAACTGACAAACTATACAGTAGGGATTTTCTCTTCCAACATCATATTTCCTGCCAAATCGTAATAAGTACAAGTCATTTTTTGAGTATCTACCACCCACTTTTCAACTCCAGCAGCAGCAGAATCTTTACAAAAAGTCATGTAATCTGTTTGACCTTGCTGATGAATTTTAAGTCTGTTGAGAAACATTTCTGTATCACTTTTTGAAGCAAGAGTTAACGTATCGTATTTCCCTTCAGATTTAATCGTGTAATTGCTATTACCAGTATATTCGGCATGTCCATCAACAACATACGTACTATATGCTATAACTCCCAATTCAATCAAATCCTTAATATATCGTGGAAAATCCGCTCCACTTTTTACTTTCGAATGAGCCGCTTTAACTTGATCTAATGTAAACATCTTGTTTATTTTTCTAAAATATCTTTAATATTAGGACGGAAATACAAGTTGCTTTTTAATATTTTTCCGTCTTCTCTGAAAATTGGTTGTCCATTTTCATCTAGCTTACTCATATTACTACGTTGAATTTCATCAAACACTTCTTCAATTTTATGTTGAAGGCCATGTTTTAAAATTGTACCAAATAATATATATAATTGATCGCCAAGTGCATCGGCAATTTCAACTAAATCGCCATTTTTACAAGCATCTAGGTATTCTTCGTTCTCTTCCTTTATTAAATTATAACGTAATGTATAATCTTTTTCATCTATTAATGTAGGTGCATCCGCATTTCCTATTTGGAAAGTTTCATGAAAATGGTGCACATGCATGATTTTATTTAAAAGGGCTTTTCTATCTTCCATCGTTATTTTTTCTTTTTAGAGTTTCTATATTCCTCATTAATACCTTTTAATACTTCTGCAGTAATATCCAATTTAGGATTAGTCAATAAAATAGTTGGAACCATATCTGAATAAGATAAAATATAATCAAATCTGCCGTTATTAATTTTGGTAAGATAATCTTTAACGCTTTTGTTTAATTCCATGTTTTTTTCTTCTAACTCTACTCCTAAATTTTGTAATTGCAATTCTTTATTTGCCAACTCTTGTTGTTGTCTTTCTAAGCTAGCTTGTTGTTTTTGTAGCTCAGATTGAGGAGCAACACCTGCTTGTGCAGATTGCTGAAAAGCTTCGTATTCTCTCTGAAATTTTTCAGTCATACTTTGCATTTGAGCTTCTAG
>JBBIUW010000250.1:0-4837 GCA_037440045.1 Sphingobacteriaceae bacterium | reverse complement strand
GACACCAAAATGAAACCAGTAATTGACAGAGAAAATTGCCATTATTTGTTAAGTACCGAACGAAAACGCAAATTACGCCGTATAACCAGCGGTCAAGATTCTTTAAAACGTTCTTTGCAAATTATGCGTTTAAACCCTTCTAATTTCAAAATCATTAGTAACGATTTTGAGGAGGCATCAACCAATAGAAGTTTTCACGCTAAATATGATAATTTTTTAACCCCAGACTCTGTTTTTGCACCACACAATGTTAATATTGAGATAAAGGCTGAGAAGAAAATAGACCTTAAAATTAACTATGTTCGCATAGAAATAAATCAGCCACAAAAATTAACGCTGAACATACCAAAAAGCTATGAACCAATACCTATTAAAAAAGAAAAGCCTTAGCATATACTTATGCTTTATCCTCTTTTTTATAAGTGTACCAACCATTAGCTTCGCTCAAACCAAAACGCAGCCTTCGCAAAAAGAATTACAGAATAAAAAAAATAAGTTGAATGATGATATCAAGCAACTTAACAATCAATTAAGTCAAACAAAAGCTATTAAGAAATCGCAGATTAATACCATTGTGGTTATTAATACAAAAATTAAAGTGCGCGAAGAGTTGATTAGTACTATTAATAGCGAGTTGGCCCAAATAAATTCCAGCATCAAAAAAAATGTAACCGAAGTAAATGCATTAAAAGCTAGTTTAGATAAATTAAAATCCGAATATGCTAAGATGATTTACTTTGCGCAACGCAATCAGGATTCGTACACAAAAATTATGTTTTTATTTTCGGCAGGTAACTTTAATCAAGCTTACATGCGCATTAAATATTTTCAACAATATTCTGCTTTCAGAAAAAAACAAGCTGCAGAAATTGTAGCAACTCAAGTTGAGTTAAATGAAAAATTAAAAGAATTAGAAGCTCAACGCTACGAAAAAAATGTGTTATTAGGTAATGAACAAGAAGAAAAACAACAATTAGATGGGGAAAAACAACAACAAGAAATTGTATTAAGCGAATTGCAACAACAAGAAAAAGAATTAAAAGAACAATTAGAAAAGAAAAAACGTGATGCAGAGCAATTGCAAATAGCTATTAAACGATTAATTGAAGCAGAGATTAAACGTAAGTTAGAAGAATCAGCTAAAATAGCGGCCGAAAAAGCAGCTAAGGCAGAGAAAGCTGAAAAGAACAAAACAAAAAATAACAAAACAAAAACCGATAATAAAACCAAACCTGTTGAAGTAAAAGCTACCGCACCAGAACTTACGGCCGAAGCAGAAGCCGTAGGCGCTGATTTTTCGAGCAGTAGAGGTAAATTACCTTGGCCTGTAACAAAAGGTGTTATTTGCCAACCTTACGGCGAATATGAGCATCCTGCCATTAAAGGATTTATGATGAATAATAACGGTGTGGAAATTTGCGCTAATAAAGGCACACAGGCTCGTGCTATTTTTGAAGGCGAGGTAACCAGTATTGCCATTTCTCCAACAGGTGGTAAATTAATCATCATTCGTCATGGCGAGTACTTAAGTGTTTACAGTAACATTGGAGATGTGTTTGTAAAACAAGGTGATAAAGTAGCCATTAAACAAGCCATAGGAACCATCTTAGATGAAGATGGTAAAACCAGCATGAACCTTCAAATTTGGAAGGGACAAAAAACAATGGACCCAAGCGGCTGGTTGTTTAACGCCAGATAATTTTCTGTTTATTTAGTATATTTGGTAAACTAAAAAAAGTTTTTTATGGCGGTTATCTTACTACCTGCAAGCAGCCGACTAGAAAATCAAACTTCAACTTTAGACACATAACTTAATTTTTAGACCTAACTAAACTCGTTAGACCTGCGTGAAGAAACCGAACAGTTTTATCGGCTTCGACAAAGCCGTTCTTTCTATCCCATAATTTAGCACATTTGTTTTTGCAAAAAGGCAGGCAAAAACCAAATAAGCTAAATTAGCTCCCTACACAATAAGGTGTGCTGTCAGCACTGCTTTGCGCATCTCACGTCCGTTCGGTCAAAGCGCTATCGCCACAGGCGTGCTGTATTATAAAAAAAGCTTGTGAATTTTTCTGGAAACAATAAGACAGATGAATTCCTTAACTCCGTATTTTATTTTTATTATTTTTATTGAATGAAAAAAATGAGTATTGAACAAATTGAAAATATCAATAATAGTTTACGTATAAATAATGATAATGATGACAATATTGATTACGCTAAAGCATTACATTACGTCAAAAGCATGCTTTTAAATTTTCAAACATTAAAAGAAAACATTAAAGCCGAAAACTTAAAAGATGTTTTAATCTCAAGAGTAGTTTATTTAACAAGCGAATATTATAGAAGAAAAATCAACGACTTAACTTTAACTCGAGTAATTTCCTTAGGTCAATATAATCTTGATTGGGAACTTGAAAAAATTGTTTGTTTATCTACAATAGTAACACAAAGTGTTTTAACAGATAATGGAATAGATAACCCAAAACTATTTATGCCAATTTTACGCTTATTTGAAGTGATTTTATTAAAGGAAAGTATTCTTACTCCTGAAGCCGATATTTATTGTGCCGCTTCGAAAATAGGAGTTAATAGTATTATTAATAAAAAAGAAATACAAGATTTCATAAATAAAGAAAAATCACGATACAAATCTAACGCTTTCATAGCGAACGCAACCTTAAACGAATTGAAAATTTTTGGAATATTGGAATTGAATAAAAACCTTGAATTAAATAAAGATTACAGCAAAGATATGGTTGTTTTAAATATTGGTTTGTTATGTAATATTATAACTAACTCTTGCTACATAGTTTCTAGCAGTTATGATATACTTTTTAAAGAGATATATGATTTATACTATTTAACAAAGAAAAACTAATAGTTGTATTTTATAGTATTACCATTTTAAGTATAAGAGTCTCGTATATTGAAAAAACAAGCTTGCGACATTTTTCATATAAAGTACTCTTGGGTTACTTTTGTTTTATAACCAACTAAAAGCCAAATATTATGAACCCCAAATTAGAAGTTCCAAAAAATTACAAAGAACAAGCATGTGTAATAAATTTCGATGCTTTTGAAAACAAAACAGAAAATTTAGATGACTATTTGATTGGTTTAAAGTCCATTTCAACATATAGAAAAGGAGATACATGGGGAAGAACTTATATTGAAGTTTCAGAAGTTGTTCTTTGTTTATTTGGCATTGTTTCCAATGTCCCTTTAGTAGTATATGTTAATTATGTAATGAATAAACCTTATTTTTATTGTTATGCGGGCGAAATATTTTCGGGTGATGCAGCTTGGTTCGATTATTATAGTGACGTGAGTCCTGATGAATTAGTTGCTAGTGGATGCTACCGAAAGTTAAAAGAAGCTCTAACGGATAAATCAAAACCTTTTATAAATCATTTTAACGCACATTCACAAAAATGGTCTATAGTTCCAGTAGAAAATATAGCAAAAGCCCTTATAGCAAAAGAAAAAAATAACCATTTATTGTAGTAATAACTAAATAAAAAAGCTGGGGCAATATAATTGCCCCAGCTTTTTTTGCTAATACACATTGTTTTAATTAGTTTTAAAGTATGTCAATTACTATAAAATCAGTTCATGTAACTGAAATGAATGAAAAAACTTGGGGTCGTGTTTATATACAATATGAACAAAACGAAATTGAGTATTTTATTTTTAAAAACTGGCTGTACTTCGATGAAAAAACATACAAAGGAATTGGTAATTTAAATGCTGCACATGCAGAGTTTAACAATGAGGAAATCGGAAAACATCATTCCGTTTATTTATGGTTTCCGCCTGAAAAGCGTCATGTGTTTTTAAATTATAATGATGTTTTAAATGATTCAGCCGATAATTTATATTTAACCCGTCCCGAACATAAAGAAAAGTACGGTACTCCATCTATAATATTAAAAAGATTATTAATAGAATTAAGGGCTAATATTGGAGAAGCCATTGAAAATAGAACAGGATGGTATCAAAGATACCAAAGTCCTGAATTAATATTAAGCAATTTGATAGTTAATACTAAACACAAAATACATCTACCACTTTACGAAATAGAACTTCTATTGGAACCAATGCAAAAGTTGGTATATCTTTTATACTTAAATCATTTAGAGGGAATAAAAATAAAAGATATTGATTCGTATAAAAATGAATTAATCGATATTTATAATAAAATCAGCAAAAGTGATGATAAAGATAAAATGACTAAACGTATAAATGAATTAACGGATATTTCTAAAAATTCATTACATGAAAAAATATCTAAAATAAATAAAATAATTGCTGACGAACTAGGTGCTAAACTCGCTATTTTTTACCAAATCACTGGAAATGCAGGGCAAGCATATAAAATAAATTTAAGTTCAGAATTAATTTCTTTTAAATAAAAACAAGCTTGCGAACTTTCGGTAAGCTCCTACATAGCTATTACTTTTGTTTAAACTTAAACAAATATAGCTATGAGAACAGCGATCATATTATTTTCAAGCCTTTTAGGCTTAACCTTTAGTCATTTAAAATTGTCTGCGCAATTTCAGGTAAAAGATGCAAAGCAATATAGTTATGATAACTCTGTACTTCTAAAATCCTATGACACTAAGTCGAATAGTAATTCTGCTGAAAGCGATTATAGCCAATACAAAGTGAGAGAATTGCCATTAACAACTCCAGTTAAAACTGTAATACCATCAACTAGAGTTATTGGCTATTTCGAAGAAGGATATGGTAATAATGCAACTTGGGAAACAATAAGTCTTAAAGTAACCGTAGTAACGAATAGTTACGGTAAAGATGAAATTAATGTAATTAG
>JBBIUW010000249.1:0-4843 GCA_037440045.1 Sphingobacteriaceae bacterium | reverse complement strand
AACAATTTGTTTGTTAGAATCATATATAGGTAAAACAATTTCTGATTTAGATAATGAACTGCAAGCTATATGTCCAGGAAATTGATCCACATCATCTACAATAATAATTTCATTATTTTTCCATGATGTTCCACATACGCCTTTCCCAATGTTGATACGTGTGCATGCTATTGGTCCCTGAAAAGGCCCAAGCACTAACTGATTGTTTTTTACTAAATAAAAACCTACCCAAAAAAAATTTAATCCAAATTTTAATGCCGCACATACATTAGCCATATTTGCAATTAAATCTGTTTCTCCTTCTATTAAAGATTTTATTTGAGGCACAAGAGATTGATATTTTTCTTCTTTTGATCCACCTGTTACTTCAAGAGCTTCTGCCATTGCTTAAAATTTAATATTTTGTACTTAACTAAATTTGTTTATTTTTATGTACAAATATAACAGTAATGATTGGTTTTGTTGTACTAAATATCAATGTCACATATGAGGTGGGCCCCACTCAATTGATACTGTTTTTGGCAGTTATAGCATTTGTATTGTTTAAGTTAAGGGATCGTAGACTAAAAAAATCTAAAGATGAATTAGAAAGAATAGTAGAAGAAAGAACGGCAGAGCTTAAACATAAAGAGCAAGAAATAACAGATAGTATCCGATACGCATTAAGAATTCAACTTTCTATCATTCCAACTCAGCAAAGAGTAAAATCACTATTACCAAAGAGTATGGTTTTTTATAAACCTAAAGATATTGTGAGTGGAGATTTTTATTGGGTAGAAAGTATTAATGATGAGGTTTTGTTTTCTGCTGTTGATTGTACCGGACATGGTGTGCCAGGAGCAATGATGAGTGTTGTTGGATTAAAATCATTAAGTCAGGCAGTTCAGGATAAATTATTAACCACTCCTTCTGATATTTTACAGTTTTTAGACATAGCAGTTAATGACACTCTTCGTCAGTCTTACGATCCTTCTGCGGTAAAAGATGGAATGGACTTAGCATTATGTAATATCAATTATAAAACATTAACTCTACAGTATGCTGGTGCATTTAATCCGTTGATTTTAATCAGAAAAAATATTGCTAGTACATACAAAATAAGCAATAATAGGGAAACATTTTATGGTAATGATCTATTAGAAATAAAACCTGATAAATGTCCTATTGGAAGTAACCAAGATGGAATAGCTGATACATTTATGAATCATACAATACAATTGCAAAAAGATGATTGTGTGTACATTTATACAGATGGTTATGCAGATCAGTTTGGTGGACCAAAAGGTAAAAAATTCAAGTACAATCAATTAAAAGATGTTTTAATTGCTAATGCTCATTTGTCGATGGACGAGCAATATAATGCTTTGGACAAAAGTTTTAATGCTTGGAAAGGAAAGCAGGAGCAAGTAGATGATGTGCTAGTGATTGGGGTTAAAATTTAAGATGCTTCAAAAATATTTTATAGCCATTGTTCCACCCGAAGTTTTATTAAGCCAAATTCAGGAAATTAAAGAAAGTATTTTCGAGAATTATGGAACTAAAGGAGCTCTTCGTTCGCCAGCACATATTACATTACATATGCCATTTAGTTGGGAAGAAGAAAAAGAGAATAGAATAATTACTACTTTACAAGATTTTTCCTTCAACGAGGAAGTCGTGGTAAAATTATTAAACTTTGCTTGTTTTGAACCTAGGGTTGTATTTATAGATGTTGTTGAGCAGGATAGTTTATATTTACTTCAAAGAAATTTAGTACAATACGTAAAAAAACATCTTCAGTTGTTTAATCAATCGGATGATATGAGAGGATTTCATCCACATGTTACGGTTGCTTTTAGGGATTTAAAAAAGCCAATGTTTTATAAAGTTTGGGAAGATTATAAGAACAAGTCTTTTAATGCAAGTTTTACTTGTTATCAAATTTGCCTTTTAAAACATATTGATGATAAATGGGAAATATATAAAACATTTGACTTTGTAAAATAAAAAAAGCCTAAGTATTTATTTACTTAGGCTTTTTGTTAATCTGATAGATTATTTTTTAATTAAAACTTCATCAATCATTCCATAATCTTTTGCTTCTTGAGCAATCATCCAGTAATCACGATCACTATCTGCCCAAACTTTTTCATATGTTTGACCACTGTGTAACGCAATAATTTCGTATAATTCTTTTTTCAATTTTTGAATTTCACGAGCTGTAATTTCGATGTCTGATGCTTGCCCTTCAGCTCCACCTAATGGTTGGTGAATCATAATACGAGCATGTTTTAAAGCTGTACGTTTTCCTTTTGCACCAGCACATTGTAAAACAGCACCCATACTAGCTGCCATTCCTGTACAAATAGTTGCAACATCTGGTTTAATAATTTGCATAGTATCATAAATACCTAACCCTGCATAAACAGACCCTCCTGGAGAATTTAAGTAAATTTGAATATCTTTTTTAGAGTCAACAGATTCTAAGAATAATAACTGTGCCTGAACAATATTTGCTACTTGGTCATTAATACCTGTTCCTAAAAAGATAATACGATCCATCATTAAACGAGAAAATACGTCTAATACAGAAACATTTAATTGTCTTTCTTCAATAATATTTGGAGTTAAATTTCTAATTCCAGGAGTAATAGCAGACACATAACTATCGTATGTTAAGCTACTGATGCCAACATGTTTTGTGGCGTATTTTTTAAATTCATTTTGATCAAACATAATCTGAGGTTTTTAGTTGTTAAACAAATATACTTGTTGGTTTGTGTAAAGCCAAATGAATGCCAAAAAGTTTTTAACGTCAATTCGTCAGTAATAGGACAGGAAACTTTAAAAAATGTTACATATTACATATATGTATAGTCATTAGCAAAAAATCACTTTCTTTGTATCAAAATTGCAAAAACTATACATATATATATGTCTTATTTTATTTGGAGCACGTTGCGCTCAAATAACTCCATTGTCTGGTGGTAAAAAAGATACAACTCCTCCAAAAGTTCTGTCATGCAATCCAGCAAACACCTCTTTAAATTTTTCTTCTAAATCAATTGAAGTTCAGTTTGATGAATATATTACTTTAAAAGATGCCTCAAATCAGTTCATTATTACCCCACAAACTAAAGAAGCTCCTGAGTTTTTGGTTCAAGGTAAAAAGTTGAAAATAGTTTTTAACGAGGGCCTCTTACCTAATACTACATATAAGCTTGCTTTTGGAAACGCAATTAGCGATTTAAATGAAGCAAATGTGTTACAAAATTTCGAATATATATTTAGTACTGGTTCTTCTATTGATAGTTTAAGTATAAAAGGAAAAATAGTAAGCTCTGAAGATAAAAAGCCAGAAACTCAAATTCTAGTTGGGTTATATGCTACAGAATCACTTGATAGTGTTATATATAAAGAAAAACCACTTTATATATGTAAAACAAACAGTATGGGCGATTTTAAGTTTAACTATTTACCTAATAGAACTTTTAAAATTGTTGCAATTAATGATCAGAATAAAAATTTGCTTTACGATGGTTCAGAAGAAAGAATAGCTTTTCAAAAAGAGTTTGTTAATCCTGCAGATTCAATATTTGTATTATTTAATATGTTTAAGGAAATTCCTACAAAAAATTTTGTTAAAAAATCTTTTTCATCTGAATATGGAAAAGCAGTTATAGTATACAACAAACCACAATCTGACATCCATTCAGTTTCGGGCGATGGAGTTTTGTTATTTAAACAAAACGAATTAAAAGATACATTAACTGTATATTACAATAATAAGTTTGATACTTTAAACACATATATTTATCATTATTCAAAAAAAATAGATTCTGTATCTGTCAAAATATTTTCTGAAACTTCAGTAAACAAGCAATTAAAAGAAAACACCATTAAGTATACTTTACAACCCAACTTTTCTTCTATAGTAGCTTTCTTTGATTCTCCGATTTTTAAACTAAACATACCAGTTGATTCAAAAGATGTAGATAAAGATAAAATACAAATTTTTGAAAAAACAGACACGTTAACAAGAGCTATTTCTTTTAAATTAGTAAATGATCAGAGTACAATTACTTCTTTTAAGATGGAAGCTGATTATAAACCAGAAACTGATTATGTAATTAATTTTGCTAAAGGATGTATCCTTAATGATTCAAAAAGAATCAATGATTCTGTTTCGTATAAATTTAAAACTACTGCACCAGACGATTATGCACAGTTAAGAATGAAGCTACTATTTCCAAAAAAGGAAAATTACCTAGTTAGGCTATTAAATAGTAAAGAACAAATTGTGGATGAACGTATCATTGAATTCTCTTTGACGTCAACTTCAGAGAAAATTATAGAGTATAAAAATATTATTCCCGGAAATTATTCAATCAGAATAGTTGAAGATGCCAATAAAAATGGGATTTTTGATACTGGAGATTATTTTTTAAAAACCCAATCAGAAATTATTTATATCAATCCTTCTTCTATAAAATTATTATCAGGTTGGGAAATTGAAAACGAATGGATTGTAAAATAATCTAACAAGCTATTTTTTTTAAATATTTTTTACAGCAAAAATTTCGTTAGAAAATTATTATTTGAAAATTATTTTCACATGTTGTGTTTTTTTAAATACATGTAGTCTTTCGAAACACTATATAAATCAGTACATGCAGAGGATTCGTTTTTTTTAATTATACATCTAAGTACATAGTGTGATTTTTGTTTGTAGAAATAAAAAACGGTATTAACAATTTCAACATTTTTATGTTAATAAATTAACTGGTTGAAAATTAGTTAGCGTTAATAATTTTATTTACTTCGTAGTAACAAAAATCTTAAAAACAAAAAACCATGGCAACAA
>JBBIUW010000248.1:0-4845 GCA_037440045.1 Sphingobacteriaceae bacterium | reverse complement strand
ATGGCATGTATTTCCTCATAAAAGTAAAAGTGCCGGAAAATACAGAATTGATAAGGATTTAAAATGGCATGGAGACACGGGGAAACTAAAAATTACTTCTATTGTTATTCCAATTACAAAATTGCAACTTGATAAACTTATGCAAACGGAGCAGATTTACTTTTCTAAAACACCATACGATTATGCATTTATAGGAATGCGTTGTGCTGCTGGTGCCTATGATATGTTATGTAAAGGAGATGTTTGTAAACCTATACCAAAACGTAGAATTGTTACTAATTATTTTTATCCTAAAAGACTACGTAAACGCTTACTCAAACGTGCAGAAATAGAACATTGGCAAGTGTTTAAACAAGAAGGGAGAGAAACAAGAAAGTGGGAGAGAGATTGATTATTTAATATTGATATCATCTGGATTTCTTCGACTATCAAATAGAGATAAAATTTCAATATATTTTTCTGAAACTTGATAAAATAGGAGATAATTTGATACCACAATAACTCTAACACCATTAATATTAATAGGCTTTCCTATAAAATTGTTTTCAGAAATGTATTTTAAATTAATTTGTATTTTTTGATATAAATGTGACGAGTAAGTATTTGATTGATTATGATTATTCCAAAATTCTAAAATGTCAAATAATTCTTGTCGTGCTTTAATTGACCAAATTACTTGTTTATCCATTTCATTACATCATTATTTAAATCTTCATTAAGGATATAGTTACCTAGTTCAATATCTTTTTTCCCTTTATAGATAGAATTGGCTTGAGCTTCATTAACCGTAAAAATATCTTGAGATGTAGAAGAATTTAAAAGGGTATAAATGGCTTTCAAAAGTTGTTCGTCTTCTGTATCATCTATTTTTGAAATCAATAAGTATTTTAATTCTTTTGTACTCATAATCAAATTTACTAAAAAACTATCTCAAATCAAATAAATTTTCAACTCCAATATATCTGTTTGTAGTAAATCCTTCTGCATAATCAACATTAATTGATCTACCAAATAAACTAGATTTCGCTTTTACATATTCCATAAAGTTTTTTGTAGAAATTGGTGTCACAGGCTCTTTTGAATTTGGATCAAAAAATTGAGATGAATAAGCCATAATGGATTCCATTTTTTTATCCATGTATGGTGTAATATCAACTACAAAATCAGGCTCAATAAAATTATCTTGTATGTAATGATATACTGCTTTTGGTCGCCATGCGGCTTGAATAGTGTCATTGTCTTTTGTTTCAACTTTCATTAAGCCACTGTAAAAACAAGCATCGGCTGTGAGTTTTGCTGCACGTCCATGGTCTGGATGCCTGTCTGAAATGGCATTACACAATACAATTTCTGGTTGGTATTTTCTGATAATTTGGATGATTTGTTTTTGGTGAGCTTCATTGTTCTCAAAAAAACCATCTGCCATATTTAATTGTTCTCTAACCGAAACACCTAAAATATTTGCGGCTTTGGTTGCTTCCTCAGTTCTTAAAATGGCATTTCCTCGCGTTCCTAATTCTCCACGTGTTAAATCTAATAATCCAACTTTTTTTCCTAATGCAATATGCTTTAAAATAGTTCCTGATGCTGATAATTCAACATCATCTGGGTGAACTCCTATAGCTAATATGTCTAGTTTCATTTTCTTTTGTTTCTTTTATGTCACTCTGGACGAAGTCAAAGTGCGAAAATACAATTTGTCTTCGACTTCGCTCAGACTGACATTGTATTTTTTTACTGTATCTCTCCTTGTTTTTTAACTGTTACCCATTTACCTGATACGTGGGCGCTAACGCTATTGTCATACATTGCTTCGCAATTTACTCCAGGTAAATAATATGTTCCGTTATAAGATGCATTTAATAATACTTTAAATGTTTTAACAGCACCTGCTCCTAAATCAAAATAAGAGTATACTCTATCATCTCTAATGTCTTGATAAGTTGGAACATCGCCTTTAGCGTAAGTAACATTGTCTAATCGCTGATTACGGATTTCCCAACCACTTGCAAAAATTTGAGATAAAGCCAAGTTACGATACATGCCTCTTATACCAGGATTTTTAATAGTAACTTCTGCCATAAAATCTGTCCCTTGTTCTAGGTTAATGACGTCAATTGGATTGCCATTTAATGTTTTGTAATTTACAATTAATTCTAAGTTGCTAAACTTATCAGTTTCCATTCCTGCTTTTGGAATACCTTGTTTTACAATACGTGCAAATAAATTACCGCTACCTTTTATGGTTACTTTAATAGGTGTATTACTGTTTGCATTTTTCAATTCAATCATTTTGAATTTTGTTTTTGAGAAATCAGAAACTGCAATCACTTCGTTTCCAATTTTCACATCAGCAGTTACGTTTGAATTTGTGCTGTTAACTTTTGCATACTTACTTATGGCCATTAAACAATAAGCTGTAGATTGAGTACTAAACCAGTAATCATTATTGCCTAATTTAGCAGCTAATGCTTTTACTTTTAAGAAAGCATTGCTATTATCTTTTAATAATGTCATCGTTTCTAAAATCATTGCATCATCACGTTCTAAACTTCCATAAGTGTAATAGTAATCCTGATAAGCTTTAGGAGTTGAAGGAACATTGTAAATCATTTTTTTAGCTACTTCGGTTTGACCAACTAATGCGTATGCTGCAGATAAACGCCATTTAGCTTCGTTTGACAAACTAGCTTTTTCTTTTAAACGATTCATGGCTCCTAGCTCTGGCGTGCCAGCTAATGCTAGTGTATACAAACGATACGCTTGTGTTAAATCTTCGCCATAGTATGCCGTATTTTTGTTGCTGGTGAAGTTTTGTGCTTTTTGTTTTTGATATTTTTTCCAATTGTCTAATAAACCATAAGGTAAAGAGTATCCTTTAGCTTTTGCTTCAATTAAGAAATGTCCCGCATAATTAGTTCCCCATTCATCAGCGCTATTTAGTCCAGGCCAATAAGATAAACCTCCACTTGATGTTTGGAAACCTTTTAATCGATTGATAGCGGCTTTTGTTGCTTTATCAATAAACTCTTTTTGAGTATTACTTAAATCTGTAATGTCATTTAAGTATAATCCAGCAAATACAGAAGAGGTGGTTTGTTCTACACAACCATGAGGGTATTGAACTAAATAATCTAATCGTTGTGATAAATTGATAGATGGTAAAGTTGATAATTCAACATAGGCTTTATTAGTCCCCGTCATTCCAATTGGAACATAATTAATGGATAAATTTTTATTTGCCGTTAATACATATTCATCAGCATCGGTAACACTTGGATTATTTGCTCTTACAGCGATTTCAATGGTTTCTGAGGCAGTCTCTCCAGCGCCTTTAGCTACAATTTTAATTTTAGAAACACCTAAAGCATCTTTAATTTTTAATTTAAAATTAATCACTTTATCACCAATAGCATTAAAACTAACTGTTTGCGAATTACCATCAATTGCTTGTATTAATTTATCGGTTGTAATTGTCACAGTTGCATTTTTCACTTTTTTCTCCATAGCAAAAACCGTTACAGGTAAATTAACTTCTTCTCCTGGACCTAACACTCTTGGTAAAGTAGATAAAATCATCAATGGTTTACGAACCGGAACTGCTTTTTCAGCATTACCATATGCTCCTTGATAACCAGCCACTACCATCACTCTTACAGAACCAACGTATTGTGGAATGTCAATTTTATGCGTTGCTGTTTCTCCTTTCTTTAAATGTAATGGACCTACAAAACGAACCATAGGTTTAAAGCGTAAAGCACTATTTTCTGGTTTATTATTTGTGGCATCATCACCACCTATTGATAAAATACGACTCATAGCATTTCCAAAAGCACCTATCACATTATCGTAAATGTCCCATGTTTTTACACCAAGAGCTTCTTTAGCATAAAATGCTTTCCAAGGATCAGGAGTTTTAAAACGAGTAATATCTAATAATCCTTCGTCAACAATGGCTAATGTGTAAGCCATTTCTTTACCATTATCTTCACTCACTTTTACTACTGCCTGACTTTCAGGTTTCCAAACAGCATCTGTTTTTATTTTTGGTTTTAAAATCGTGTTCTCATCTTTAATCATGAGTGATGCAACACCATATAAACGAATCGGTAAATCGTTTACAGTTTGTGCATGTGGTTGAATTAAATGTACAAATACATAAATATTTGGAGTCATTTCTTTAGTAACCGAAAATTCATATTCAGTAACACCTTCTTTCGTGTCAATCCATTTACTTAATAAGGTGCGACTTCCATTTTCGATATTAATTAAAGCTTTACCACCTTTAGGGCTAGGAATTAAAATTTTAGCTTTCTCGCCAACTTTGTATTCTTCCTTATCAGTATTAACAGTTAAAACATTACTTCCTTCATTTCCTTTTGGCGACTTACCTGCCCAGCTTGGCCAGTCAATAAACACTACTTTTCCGCAAGCATGTCCACTTTCTACATCTTTTACATATACTAAGTATCTTCCCCAAGATGGACGATTGACACGTAATTTGAAATTTGCTTTTCCGTTTGAAGAAGAAATTTGTTCAGTATAGATTGGCTCGTGGTAATTACTTCCAATGTAAGATGATAAATCTTGATTGTAATTATCCCACCACCAACGCCAGTCTAATTTATAAACCTTTACTTCGATATTAGAACGAGATGTTGCTTTACCAAATTCATCAACTGTTGCAATTTGAATATTATGGTCGATATCTGTTTCTAAATATTGTTCATCATCTTTTGTTTCAGGAACTTTAACTCCCACATAATTTGTAAAGGGAGAAACAGGAATGGTGAATCTATCTGTACTAAAAGAACCTCCTTCTTCAAATGCTCTGATTGTAAAGTT
>JBBIUW010000247.1:0-4874 GCA_037440045.1 Sphingobacteriaceae bacterium | reverse complement strand
TATGATAGTAGCTTTTTCAAGATTAAATTTTTCTTTTTTTAGCTCTATTAAATGTTGTATTGATTCTGTTTCTTTATCTCCAATTATTGATAAAATAATTTGTTGTTTCTCTGGTATAATTTTTTTGTTTACAATAGTATAGTTTGTGGTTGTCGCTAAATCATTAATAATGCGATTGGCATTTTGTGTAAATATTTCATTGTTTACAAAATGATAAGCAAGATACAAGCTAGGCATAATAGTCAAAACGGCAATTGTTATTACCCATTTTTTTATTTTACTAGCCATCTGTGTATTTGCATAACTAACTGGTTTGTAACCAAAAAATCTAATAATCAAAAAGGTAGAAATACTTATAAATACTGTATTAATTAAAAACAAGTAGAAGGCTCCAAAAAAATAGGATAATTGTCCAGTTGCTAAACCAAATCCAGCAGTACAAAGTGGAGGCATTAAGGCTGTTGCAATTGCTACCCCAGGTATTACATTATTATATTTTTTTCTTGAATTTGCTACAATCCCTGCTAAGCCTCCAAAAAATGCAATTAAAACATCCCAAATAGTAGGCGTTGTTCTAGCTAAAAGCTCTGATTGAGCATAGTTTAAAGGGCTGATTAAAAAATATATAGTAGAAGTTAATAACCCAATTAGCGTAGCTATAAATAAATTTTTACTGGCTTTTTTTATCAGTTCAAAATCAAATACACCAGCACCGGCACCAATTCCCATAATTGGACCCATTAGCGGTGAAATCAACATTGCTCCTATAATAACAGCCGTTGAGTTAACGTTTAAGCCGATAGAAGCAATAAAAATGGCAAAGATGAGCGTCCATAAATTGATTCCTTTAAACTCCACGCCTTTTTTGATATTCTCCAATACTTCATTTTCAGATGCCTTATCCTCATCGAGATTAAATCTATATTTAATGACTTTTTTAATTTGTTGAATGATGTCTTTTTCCATAAAGTTCTTGTAACGAAAATACCTATTATATTATAAATTATTGTATTGATTGTTTGAAATGAAATAGTTTTTAATTCTAAATCATATAATTATGCCCATCTTCCATATAGGCTATTTTATAAAAGCCTTGTCCCCTATCATTCCAAGTTTGCACAGAACCCAGCTCTCTGTTTCTTTTCAAAAGATTTAAGTCAAGATCTTGATAAATTAAAGTTTCTGTATTTGGCGTGGCTTCAGATGCAATAGCTTCTCTGTGAAATTCAACATCCGAGGGAGTGAATATTGCCGATTGTGAAAAATGCACATCCAAATTTTCTACATCAGGTAAATTTCCAACACAACCAGTTATGATAACATACACCTGATTTTCTATGGCTCTCGCTTGGGAGCAATAACGTACTCTTAAATATCCACGTCTGTCATCTGTATTAAATGGTACAAAAATTATTTTTGCGCCTTTACTAACTGCAATACGAGCCAATTCAGGAAATTCACTATCATAACAAATTAAAATAGCAACCTTCCCTTTATCCGTATTAAATACTTTTATTTTATTTCCACTTTTAACACCCCACCACTTTTTTTCATGAGGGGTAATGTGAATTTTATGCTGTATATCAAATGTACCATCTCTTCTAAATAGATAAGATACATTGTATAAATTTTCATTTTCTACAATAAAATGTGAGCCTGCAACAATATTAATGTTGTATTTGATGGAAAGTTTTGTAAATAGTCTTTCGTATTGTGGAGTATATTTATGTAAACTTCTTACAGCTTCAGCAGGTTTTTTATTTGGTAAAAATGATAAAAGTTGCAACGTAATCATTTCAGGAAACACAACAAAATCACTTCTGTAGTCTGAAGCTGTGTCCACAAAAAACTCACAGTATTTTTCAAATTCTTCAAAATTCTTTATAGCCCGCATTTGATACTGAATGGCACTGACTCTAACATAAGGGTTTTGAGATTTTTGTTTATCAGGATTAGTGTGATAATTATAGTTAATCCATTCTAATACTGTTGCGTAGCCACAAGATTCATGGTCATTTGGCAGATAATTAGGAAGCACCCTTCGAAGTATAAATCCGTTTGATAATTGAGCAGTAAGTACAGGGTCATATATCACTTTATCCATTACTTTGGGGATATATTCATCGATACTTAAACTTTCTGAGTATTTATGGTAATTGGGGATTCTACCGCCAATAACTATTTTTTTCAAATTATACTTTTTAGCAATATTTTTCCTACTCTCATATAAACGTCTTGAAAGCTTCATGTCTCTGTAGTCAGGGTCTACCATCATTTCCATGCCATAAAGAGTATCTCCATATATATTATGATTGGAGATGTTCCCGCCATCGGTTAATTCATTCCAAGATGCTGTTTCATCGTAGTCATCAAAATTTATAACTAAACTACAGGATGATGCTATTACTTTTTTTCCAAATTGTACACAAATTTGCCCTTCAGGAAACCGTGTAATAAAATTATTAAATTGTTCTTTTGTCCAGGGTTTCATCCCTGGAAAACATTTTGTTTGAATTGAGGTTATTTGCCCATAATCATTTGATTTTAAAACTCTAAGTTTTATTTTTTGGTCGATATTTTTTGCTTCAATATTTCTCATAATTTAAATAACTCTTTAAAGTCGTATGTTTCAATACGACTTGATTAATTTTCTCTTTCTTTATAGTTTATTTGGAAGTGTATTAGGTAAAATCACAATAAATGTTGTGCCTTTATTTTCCATACTTTCAAATGAAATACTTCCACCTAAAGAATCAATGGAATTGCGTAACAAATAAAGTCCAACTCCTTTGCCATATACATAATTATTGACTCTATAAAACGGTGTGAAAATATTCTGATGATGAGATTCTGCTATACCGATGCCATTATCTCTAAAAGTAATTTTTACCGAATTATTTTCCCATCTTATAATTTCAATTTGAATGAATAATTCGACTCCGGTTTTTCTGAATTTTATAGAATTGTCAATTATGTTTTGAAACAAAGATTCAACAACGTCTCTATTAAAATAAAACTCTGATACGTCATCAATAGATTCATCAAAAATAGCCTCACTAAACCCATCAATAAATTTTAAATTACCTTTTACTTCATCCAAAATGGTTATAAAATCAACACTTTCTGTATTAGAGATATTGTTTCCTAGTGTCCACGAATCTGTGATTTTCTCTATAATACCGCTCAAATTATGTGTGCATTGCTTTGCCAACTCAAAATATTTGACTAATGCATTTGAATCTTTGCCGCTATTATCTGCTAAATTTGTCAACCCCAATAAGCTTCTAATAGGGCTATTAATATCGTGCAATACTCTTTGAGTGTGTTTATTTCTTAAATCAATTTGATGCTCAAATACTGAGATATTACTACCGATAATTCCATATCCTTTGTCCATTTTGAAAACTAGCAAATTCCAGTGCTCATTCCCTCGGAATGGATGTTCTATTATAACTTTAAATCCATCATGGATACGTGAATTATTTTCCTGGATGTAAATCTCTAAGTCATTAGAGTTATTAATATTCAAATTAATGTTTTTAACGTGTTTGCCTATTAAATATTTTTTTTCTAATTGATATGATTCCATAAAGTGACTACTCATATCGATAACATGTAGGTCTCTATCCAATATCAAAAAGAATGTATTTGACTTCTGAAAAAAATCTGAATGTAGTTCCGCTAATGTGTTTTTAGTATCCATAATTATTCTTGACAAACACTCGTAGCAAATGTCTGAATCAAGAAACAAAAAAACATTGATAGGTATCAATAAATATTACGGTGAGAATTCCGAATTTCACACTTATATTATTTTAAACTAAATTCACATGTTAATTTTATTATGAATATTATAAGAGAAAAATATTACTACAAGTGTAACACCATTCTTGATGGTGTAAGACCTGCAGTTATTAAAGAATTGGATGCGAATGCTAAAACTTTATCTTTTAAGAAAAATAAAACGTTGTTTAAAGAGGGAGGATATCCAGACGGAGTATATAAATTAGTAAAAGGTAAAGTGAAAATTTATCAACGTAATCCTGACGGAAAATTTCAAATAGTTTATATGTACACAAAGGGAGAATTTTTTGGTTTCAGGCCTATAGTAAGCAATACTAAACATCCTGCGTCTGCTATTACAATGGAAGATTGTCATTTAGTTTTTTACCCCAAAGCTGCGTTTTTGAAAGCGATTGATGATTCTCAGGTTATGACTAAAAATTTACTCATGGTATTGGGTTATGAATTTAATGTTTGGATAAATTTGATGTCAAGCTTTTCACACAAATCAGTAAAGGAACGTGTTGCCTTCGCTTTATTGATTTTAAACGAGAAATTTAAAAAGAAAGCAGACGAAAAGAGTTCTATTATTGATTTAGGAAGAGAAGACTTAGCTAGTTTCTCAGGAACAACAACCGAATCATGCGTTAGAATTTTAACACAATTGAAGGAAGACAAAGTATTAGAAACAAATGGTCGAAAAATAAAACTATTAAAAATCAAAGAATTATTTGATATTGCCGACATACACGATGCTTAATTTATTTGCTATTATAATTTCTATTTCAGCTTTTTTTGGTTTTATTAACTTTAAATGGCTGAAACTTCCAACTACAATTGGCATTATGCTAATTAGTGTTTTATTGGGTATTTCACTAAAATTAGTTGAATCTTTTAATCCAAACTTTATTCTTCCTTTCAGAGATTTTCTCGAAAGTTTTGATTTCAGCTCCTTTGTTCTTGATTTTATTTTAAGTTTTTTATTATTCGCAGGAGCTCTGCACGTAAACATAAATCATTTAAAAGGAGCTCGAAGGACTGTATTTACTTACGCAACGCTAGGGATATTAATATCTACTTTTCTGATTGGT
>JBBIUW010000246.1:0-4895 GCA_037440045.1 Sphingobacteriaceae bacterium | reverse complement strand
CAGAATCAAAATTATCTTCGTTAAATGGTACAAATTCATAAAAAATGCCATTGTCCAACAACATGCGCATTCCCTGTTGAGGATTTGGTCTTTCTTGATATGCAATTAATCCTTCGGATGCTAAATACGTATCTGAAAATATTAATGGAAATGCTGTAAGCTTAGCAATACTTTTTCTGTAAGGTTCAATTGAAACGCCTGCATGAACATAAGCTCTTAAATTAGGCCATATATCATGGATTGTATCTACCTTATAATGTTCAATCACTCGCTCCATTAAAATTTGCACCCATGCTGGAACGCCAACAATAACACCAATATCCCAATCCTTAGCACTCTTTACAATCTCTGCTAATTTCGTTTCCCAATCTTTATACCTCGAAATAGCTTTACCTGGTTTATAAAAATGCTGAAACCAAACCGGAATATTTGCTGCAGTAATACCACTTAAATCTCCAGAATAATGGCTACCATTAAAATCCAATAAAGTACTGCCACCTATCATCAACATCCCTTTTGAAAAATGCTCTTTAGGTAAATCGTAATTAGCTTGCGCAACTATTTGACGAACACTTCCTCTCTTAAACGCTTTCAACATTTCTTTTGTAACAGGAATGTATTTACTTGCTGCCTCAGATGTTCCTGAACTTAATGCGAAATATTTAATATGATTTGGCCAACATACATAAGGTTCTCCTTTATGTGCTCTAAACCACCACTCTTTGTATATACTACTATAATCATACATTTTTACTGTAGCCTGAAATCCTTCAATTGGATTTTTTTGTTGCAATAATTTTGTAAAATGAAAATGCTCACCAAAAGCGGTATGCTCTGCTTTTGTCATCAGTTTTTTTAAAACCTTTGTTTGCTGAGCATAATAGTTAGTTTTTTTAGGAATTCGATTTCCTAATTTCACTGCACCTTTTAATATAGAATCAATTATAGTAGCCATCTTTTAAGTTTGATTTATGATTTTAGATTTATGAAGTATATCACACTTCTTAAATCCTAATTCTAAAATCTTAAATTATTTTAAGTAACGGAAATCGTGGTTGTTTTTAATGTTTTTTAATGAGGCAATAATTAGCTTAATCACATTCTCCACATCATCTTTATGAACGCTTTCAACTGTTGTATGCATATAACGAAGTGGTAATGAAATTAAAGCTGAAGCAACGCCATCATTACTATAAGCAAAAGCATCCG
Source organism: Sphingobacteriaceae bacterium (assembly GCA_037440045.1). Taxonomy (GTDB): domain Bacteria; phylum Bacteroidota; class Bacteroidia; order B-17B0; family Aurantibacillaceae; genus UBA4416. The sequence goes on along the minus strand of JBBIUW010000246.1, from coordinate 3,686 downwards.
TATCTGTGCCAGTTACTCTGCTTGCTGCCTGACGTTGAAAGTCAATTTTATTTTTTGTAGCCGCATCAATAATTAATTTTAATAAATTATTTTGTACAGCTGGCCCGTACGATAAAACAGGACCTTTACCACAAGCTAAATCACCACTCACAATTTTATTCATCATTGGCGTCTGCGTATCGTGACACACATCTGTAATAATTGCCGCATTAGGTTTGATTTTATGAGCTATCATCGTTGCACCATTTAAACCAACTTCTTCCTGAACGGCATTTACAATGTATAATCCAAACGGCAATTTAGTTTTACTTTCTTTTAATAAACGAGCAACTTCTGCAATCATAAAACCACCAATACGGTTATCTAATGCTCTTCCAACAAAGTAACGATCATTTAATACCATAAATTCATCTTCGTAAGTTACCACACATCCAACATGCACACCTAACTCTTCAACTTCTTTATCGCTTTTGCAACCTAAGTCTAAAAATATATTTTTTAAAGTTGGAGTCTCTTCTTTAGCTGCATCACGAACGTGAATGGCTGGCCAGCCAAACACTCCTTTTACAATGCCTTTATCAGTAAAAATATTTACACGCTTTGATGGTGCAATTTGATGATCGCTTCCTCCATTACGACGCAAGTATATGAATCCATCTTTTGTAATATAATGTACAAACCAAGAAATCTCATCAGCATGTGCTTCAATAACCACTTTATATGGTGCTTCAGGATTTACAATCCCCACAACCGTTCCATACGTATCTACATAATGTTCATCAATATATGGTTTAATGTAGTTTAACCACATTTTTTGTCCTTCGCTTTCAAAACCTGTTGGTGAAGGATTATTTAAGTAATCTTTTAAAAACGTTAAAGAATTTTGAGTAAAAATACTTTTATCTTTTTTAGCTGCTTTCTTTGCCATATCTTGATTTTATATAGGTTTTAAATATATGAAAAAACTATAGAATTTATCATTAAAAAATACAAAATTCATACGGTATATTTGCGTGATTTATGTCAAGTTCTGTTGTTGAAATATATACTGATGGTGCGTGCAGCGGAAACCCAGGCCCTGGTGGTTTAGGGATAGTGATGAAATATAAAGAGCAACGCAAAGAAATGGCTTATGGTTTCAGGAAAACAACTAACAACCGAATGGAACTCATTGCAGTAATTGTGGCGCTTGAATCTTTGAAAAAAGAAGGCTTAGATGTTGTTTTGTATTCAGACTCAAAATATGTAGTTGACTCCATAAATTTAGGCTGGGTATATGGCTGGGTCAAAAAGAATTTTAAAGACAAAGCTAATCCTGACTTATGGAAACGTTTTTTAGAAATCAACAAAAAACATCAGGTAAAATACGTTTGGGTAAAAGGTCATGCTAGCAATCCAGAAAACAACCGATGCGACGAATTAGCTGTAGCAGCAAGCAAAAGCAAACATTTGTTAGTTGATGAAGGATATGAGTTATTAAAAAAATAAGCTTGATTCACATTTTGTGACTTCAAAAATATTTAAATTTTATATCCTATTTTATTTCGCTCTTCAGGGTTTTCTTTCTTCTCTAATAATTCATCTAGATACCTAAAAACAATCTCCATATTTTTATCCTGATTATCGAGTTTGTTTTTAATTTTCTCAATATCCAAACGCAAATCTGTATTATCCGCTAACATTTGACGAATTCTCGTGAAAATTCGCATAATTTGAATATTAACAGCGATTGCTCTATCACTATTCAAAATCCCTGAAAGCATCGCCACTCCTTGCTCAGTGAAAACTAAAGGCAACTTTCTTTTTCCTCCCCAACTTGAAGTCGCAATTTGCGACTTCAAGTTATCGAACTCTTTATCAGTTAATTGAAACATGAAATCTTCAGGAAAGCGTTTCAAATTTCTCTTTACCTGTTCATTAAGCCTTTTCGTATCTACTTGATACAATTCAGCTAAATCACTGTCTAGCATTACTTTTTGATTACGAATAAGATATATCTTTCCCGATAGCTATCGGGACATTACTGACTCATCTGGAATGACTACTAAATTTACTTGTTTACTCATAAATTAAACTCTCTACAAAATACTTTGCAAGATTAAATAATTTAAGAATAGGCTTGTGCTACGAATTGTAGCATTTTAAAGAAAGAGGGTAACTAAAACTTCAAAAAGCCTTCTAATTGCCAATCAATCACCTTTAAAATATCGGCATCTGTTAAGTTTCCTTGAGTATCCATTAATGTATCCACTCGGCTAATTGGTAATTTATTGTGATACACATTGATTTTTAAGTAATTTAAAATGTTCGTCAGGTGTTCCATCCCTCTTAAATTACCCGCTCTCCCAGTTGAAACTCCCACTAAACAAGCTTTATTTTCTGTCCACATACGAGGGGGAATGGCATCTAAAAATACCTTTAAAACTCCAGCAAAACTGCCATTATATTCTGGTGCCACAAAAATAAACTTACTTTGTTTGTCAACGTATTTATCAATAATTTCCTGAAATTCAGGAGAACGTTTTCCATATAAATCAGAGTGTAAAATACACTCTGGCAAATCTTTTAAGCTAAATAACTCAGTTTCAATACCCTTGCTTCTCAAAACCGATAAATAATAATTAGCTACTTTTTCAGTATTACTGTCTGGTCTATTAGTAGCCGATATGATTGTAATTGAATGCATTATATTATTAACATTTTGGCGAAGTTATGAATTTTACTGTTAAAAACTAAAAACAGATAAAACCCCTAAATAGTTTAAATTTACGGGGATAATTAGTACTATTTTTTTGATTTTTTAAGTAATGAACATAACATATTACGGTCATTCTTGTTTTGGAGTAGAAATTAACGGCAAACATTTATTATTTGACCCATTTATTACTCCAAATGAGTTAGCCAAAAACATTGATGCAACCACTGTAAAAGCAGATTATATTTTAATTTCTCACGGACACGAAGATCATATTGCGGACGCTGTATCTATTGCCAAACGCACAAATGCGCTTGTAATATGCAATTATGAGATTTATGTATGGCTTAAAGCAAAAGGCGTAGAAAACATACACCCAATGAATACAGGAGGGAAAAAAATATTCGATTTTGGTTCTGTAAAATGTGTAAAGGCTGAGCACAGTAGCAGTATGCCTGATGGAACTTATGGAGGAAATCCAATGGGATTTGTGATTGAAAGCTCTGATAAAAATTTTTATTATGCAGGCGATACTGCACTAACATATGACATGAAACTAATTGGCAACTATCGTAAAATTGATTTTGCCTTTTTACCAATTGGCGACAATTTCACAATGGGTGTAGATAACTCAATTATCTGTTGTAAAGACTTTATCAATTGCTCAGATGTCATTGGCATGCATTACGATACCTTTGGATTTATAAAAATTGATAAAGAAGAGGCAAAACAAAAATTTAGTGTACAAGGAAAAAAATTAACCCTTTTAGAAATAGGAGAAACGATAAACAAGTAAGATTTAAGAACTAAGAAGTCAAAATAAAAGTTATGCGTAAACTTTGAATTTTGAACTTTGAACTTTAAACTTTAAACCAAAACAAATGGGAAAAATCATCGCAATAGCAAATCAAAAAGGTGGAGTTGGAAAAACAACATCAGCAATTAATTTAGCAGCTTCTTTAGCTGTTTTAGAATATAAAACTTTATTAGT
>JBBIUW010000245.1:0-4903 GCA_037440045.1 Sphingobacteriaceae bacterium | reverse complement strand
AAAGATAGTAATAATGTGGTTTATATGCGAAATTTAAAATGTATTCCTTGCGAATTTGAAGATTCGAGAACCATTTTTAAAGCCAAAAAAGCCAAAATTATTCCTGATGATAAAATTGTAACGGGTCCTATGTATTTAGAAATTGGTGGGGTTCCCACTCCACTGGGTTTACCTTTTGGTTTTTTTCCAAACACTAAAAAGCGCCATTCTGGTATTTTAATCCCTTTTTATGGGAATAGTGACGCCCTTGGTTTTTACCTAAAAGATGGAGGATTTTATTGGGGAATTAATGAACAAACCGACATGGCCATTCGTGGCGATATTTATAGCAATGGTAGTTGGGGTTTAAGAACCTTAAATAATTACAAAGTAAATTACAAGTATAGCGGAGCATTATCTTTAGGTTACTCCGAATTTAGAAACGGTGAAAAAGAAATTCCTAGCACATACTCCAAACAAAAAGATTTTGCAATTAATTGGCGACATACACAAGATCAAAAAAATAATCCTACCATTAGATTTAGCAGTGATGTAAACATCAGAACATCAAAGTACAATAAATTCAATGCTTTAAACACCGGACAGTATTTAACCAATACCTTCCAGTCTAATATCAATTTTTCGAAATCATTTAAAATTGGAACCTTAGGTCTTAATGCCCGCCACAGCCAAAATACACAAACCAAATTAATAAACATTTCTTTTCCTGAGTTGACGTTTAATATCAATCGTTTTTATCCATTTAAAAATGAAAACAGAATTAAGCAAAACCCCATTGATAAGATTGGAATTAGCTACTTATTTGAAGCAAGAAATTCTTTATCTGGCGCCGACTCAACCATTTTTAAAGGCGAGGTAGGTGATAGTTTAAAATACGGATTCAGACATACATTACCAATCTCTACCAATATTACCGTATTTAAATATTTTACATTAACTCCTGCTTTAAATTTAAGTGCTGTGATGTATACCAAAACAACTCAAAAATCATTAAATGAATCAACAAACACAATAATTAAAATCACCGATAGAAATTTTAAAACCGGTTATGATGCAAATTTTAATACAGCATTAACCACTAAAGTATTTATGGATTATATGTTTAAAGGCAAGCGCTTAAAACAAATACGCCACTTGCTTATTCCAAGCTTAGCATATACTTACCGCCCAGATTTTGGGAAAGAACAATATGGTTTTTGGAAAGATGTATTAAGCGATACCACAAACCGACTAAAAACAAAATATTCTGTTTTTGAAAATACTCTATTTAGTGGCCCAGTACAAGGAGAACAAAACAGCTTAAGTGTAAACTTAAACAACAATTTAGAAGCAAAATTTAGAAAGAAAACAGATACAGGTTTTGTATTTAATAAAGTTACCTTACTTCAAAACTTAAGTTTTGCAGGCTCATATAATTTTGCTGCCGATAGTTTTAAAATGAGTTTGATAACGATGACTGGTCGTACTAAGATTTGGAAATATTTTGATTTAGTATTTGGGTCAACCTTTGACCCATACTATACAACCATTACAACTAACACACTTACTAATACAGAAAGCAGTTACCGCACCAGTCGCTATTTACTAAATGAAAATGGCAGATTTGCAGATTTTAAAACTGGAAGCATTGCCATTAATGCCTCTTTTAGTTCGAACTCCATGACTCCAAAAACAAAAAAGCCAGATTTAACTAATGGTGCTGAACAAGGAGCTGCGAGCACCGCTACAGCTCAAGCTCAAGAAAGATTACCATGGAGTTTAAATATCTACTACAATATTTCTTATACCAAGATTTTAGAAAAATTAAAAGACACCCAAACACTTAATTTTAGTGGAGATGTAAATGTTACTAAATACTGGAAATTAGGTTTAACAAGCGGTTATGATTTCACTAACAGAAATTTAAGTTACACTAGTATTAACGTAAAAAGAGATTTACGTTGTTGGGAAGCCAGAATTGATTGGGTGCCTTTTGGATTTAGAAAAAGTTATAGCTTAACCATTAATTTAAAAACAAGCATGTTAAGCGATATTAAAATACCACGACAAAGACAGTGGTATGATAATTTTTAAAATTACACTTTGTGAATTTCTCTCAATTGTCTTTTTAATATTTGATATAATTCTGGTGCCTTTTGTGTTCCAATTCTGTAAGTAAAACCTGTATTATCTTTTAACTCTACAAACTCATTACCACTGGTATAAAAACGGATAATACCTTTGCTATGTAAATTATATACCGCTCTTCTAAATATGTGTTTTTTGTAGCGACTTTTTCTAATATGCGTAATGGTATCTAAATTAATTTTCACTCTTCTTGCCGTCCAAAAACCATCAATAATTATATAATTAGAAAACACTTGAGTATGAGTATGCAAAATAAAGGTTAGCATAGCCGAGAACATCATAATCAGTAAACCGAGTACGAAAAAAATTCTACCAGAATTTGGGATATCAATAGCAGGATAGTGTCCTATTTTAAAAATAGCAATTTGTATAGGATTAGGGTTTTCGCTCCAATAATAACCCACAAAACAAAACAAAGCAATAATGGTACGCCAAATAATACTGAGACGATTATGCCCCATGTATTGTTTCTCGTTAAAAAATTGCTTCTCCATAGTATTAAAGTCTCTCAATCAAATTTACAAAAAATATCATCAAGAAACATTTAACTTTTCTTACGCATTGTAATAAACAACTCACGCCCCTCACGAGGTTTTATAGAGTTGTAGCAAGTTTCCATTTTTTGTATTTCCAAAACAGGCGAAAATAATGTTTGATATTCTTCTCTGTTTCCTCCAAAAGGTGGTTTATCTGTATTTAAAACATCATCAAATAATAAACCTACTAATTTACCATTGGGTTTTAGTAGGCTATTCATGTGCTCTACATATTTAGAACGAAGATCTGGGTTAATCGCACAAAAAAATGTTTGCTCAATAATTAAATCATACTGTCCTTTGTGTTCAAAAAAATCTTGTTGAACTAAATGACTATCCTGAAAATCGGGAATACGTTTTTTAATATTTTGCAAAGGCTCAGCCGCAAAATCTAATACGGTAACGTTATGAAACCCTAACTGATGCAACAACTCCGCTTCATAAGCATTTCCAGCGCCAGGAATTAAAATAGAAATATCTTTATTATTTAATTGCTGAATATATTCTTTTAAGGGAACAGATGCTTCGCCTAAGTCCCAACTAAAATCATTTGTTTGGTAGCGTGTATTCCAATACTCTTGAGATAAATTATGCATAGTATTTTTTTATAAAATTAAGATTTTAATTAGTAACTTTCTATCTTGATAAATAAAATGCTTAAAAATCCTTACATAGCCTTTTTAAAATTGATTCGGGTTGAGAATCTTTTAATTATTGCTATTACACAATGGTGTATTAAGTATTTAGTTTTTGCCCCCATAAATAGCTATTCTAAATTTACACCTGCACTTTTTACGATATCATTAATAAGTACCATATTAATTGCGGCAGCTGGATACATTATTAACGACTACTTTGATGTAAAGACTGATAAAATAAACCGTCCGGAAACAGTGGTCATTGATGTGATTATAAAAAGACGCTGGGCTATGATATTGCATATTATTTTCAATGGCATTGGATTGATATTAGGGCTTTACTTAGCATTAAAGTGTCATAGCATATTATTATTAATGTTTCAGATTTTAAGTATTACCTTATTATGGTTTTATTCTACGCATTTTAAAAAACAATTATTAGTAGGCAATATTGTAGTTTCCTTATTAACAGCAACTATTCCATTAATGCCTATGGTATATGATTACTATTTAATAGGTGGGATTTCTGCTTTCCAAAATTTTGAATTACATGATTTTTTAAAAACATTGTTTGTTATTGTTATTGGGTATTCTGCATTTGCTTTTTTAACTTCATTTGCCCGTGAAGTAATTAAAGATATGGAAGATTATAAAGGAGATGTGCAAACAGGCTGCAAAACCATGCCCATTGAATGGGGTATGATTACAAGCAAAGTAGTTACATTTTTTATTGTTGTGATAACAATAGGCTTATTACTTTTAGCAGGAATTAAATTTTATAAAGAAGCACAATACCTAGCCGTGTATTACATTATAGGTTTAGTTATTTTTCCACTTAGTATCTTAATTATTAAAACACTAAGAGCCAAAACAAATAAAGATTTTAAAATGGCAAGCTTATTGCTAAAATTCATTATGTTATTTGGTATTGGCTTTACATTTATTATTAATCATTTATACAAATAATGTGTTCCTAATTTAAACAATAACATTATAGAATATAATTAACAAAAAAACAACATATGAATAGTGTCGAACAACATATTAAAGAATTTCCATATCAAATTATCTTAGGTTCAAATTCTCCTCGCCGTCAGGAATTATTAAAAAGCCTAGGATTTACATTTTTAAATAAACCTATTAATGCTGACGAATCGTTTCCTGCTAATTTGCAAGCAGAAGAAATTTGCTTATACCTTGCAGAAAAGAAAGCAGATGCCTATGCAGAAGATTTACAAGATGATGAAATATTAATTACTGCTGATACGATTGTTTGGTGTGATGGAAAAGTATTTAACAAACCAGCTAATTTTGTGGAGGGTAAAAAAATGTTAGAAACATTAAGCGGCAAAATGCACGAAGTATTTACAGGTGTTTGCTTAAAAAGTGGAAACAAACAAACCACGTTTTATGATGTGAGTAAAGTGTACTTTAAAAAATTAAAACCTGAAGAAATTGAGTATTACCTAACTAATTATAGTCCTTATGATAAGGCAGGTGGTTATGGAGTACAAGACTGGCTAGGTTATATTGGCATTGATAAAATAGAAGGAAGCTTTTACAACGTGATGGGATTACCAGTAAAAGAACTTTATGAAGAAT
>JBBIUW010000244.1:0-4916 GCA_037440045.1 Sphingobacteriaceae bacterium | reverse complement strand
GCGAGTTTGCTTCATTAAATCAATAGGAATTAATGGATTTAAGAAATAATTTTCGCTCAACACGCTTGGTAACATAATATCCAACATCAAATTATATCCACCAAATTCCAACGCTCTCCACCATGATAATTCAATAGCATCATAGTATGGTGTTTTATGAGCAAATGTTGAAATCAATAGCAATTTAGAAATTCTATTTCCATGATTAATAGCTAAATGCTGTGCTACTAAACTACCATAAGATAAACCTGCAACTATTACTTTATCGATTTTTAGATAATCTAATACACTAATAACATCTCGTGCATGCGTATCAAAACTACGCCATTCGCCAGTTTTATCACTTTGCCCTTGAAAAATAAAATCCATCAAAACAATGCGATAATCATTTTTAAAATAAGGCGTTGTTAAAATCCAAGAAATAGTTGATTGAGATAAACCATTTAAAAATACAATAGTTTCCTTAGCACTCTCATTACCTTGTACTTCAAAGTAAATATTTAAATTATCTATTGTTTTGCAAAACATGGCATTATTTGATTACTTAATGTTCAAAGTTACAGAAAATTAATTTTAGCAGAACTAATTAAAACACATAGGTACACAGTTATAGGTATACAGAAAAGTAGTATCTAGAAAACAGGTTTTTACGCATAGTATCTATGTGAGAAGCTAAGCTTCCTGAAGCCTACTTATAATTCCCAAACTATCCTAATGTTTCTATGTGGTTAAAAACTAGAGAAATGATGTCTTTAAAGAAATTTTAAAGTAGCATTATCGGTCACATTCAACTCCACTTCTCTACCAAAATACATTGCCAGATTTTTATCAATGTGTCCTGCAGGAAAATCAAAACAAACAGGATAATTATAATCTTTCACAGCATCTAATATTATCTCTTCGGGCAACTTCCCAAAAGGGATAGCATTATCTTTCATATCTGTCATTCCTCCAACTACCAAACCTTTTAAGCAGCTTAGTTTTCCTGATAATTTTAATTGCATCATCATTCTGTCTAAATGATACAAGTACTCATCCAAATCTTCAATAAATAAAATTTTATCTTTGGTATCAATATCAAAAGGTGTTCCTGATAAAGCATATAAAAGAGATAAATTTCCTCCTACTAACTGGCCTTTTGCAACTCCTTCAATATTAGAATAATTTTCTTCTGTTTCAATATCTGTTAGCTTGCCTAATAATGCTTTTATTAAACTGCGAGTTGCTCCTTGATTTTTGGAAAAATTTAAAGGCATGGTTGCATGTAATGTCGCTACTCCAATATTATGAATGGCGCTATGCAATACCGTTACATCACTATAACCCACTACCCATTTAGGGAATTTTTTAAACTCAGTAAAATCAACATGTTCCATTAATCTTACAGTACCATAACCACCACGAGCAATAATAATGGCTTTAATGCTTTTATCATTTAATGCCCATTGCAAATCTTCTGCTCTTTGCAAATCAGTACCAGCATATTGATTACTGGATTCAAATAAATTTTTACCCAATAAAACAGAAAGGCCGTAACTTTCAAAAAAAGTTACGGCAGGTTGTATTTCTTCTTTGCTTATTTTTCGGGCTGTAGCAATAATCGCCACAGTATCTCCTTTTTTCAAATAAGAAGGTAGTATCATATTATTTTTTCTTTTTAGCTGCTGTTTTTTTAACAACTTTTTTAGCTGCAGCTTTCTTTATAGATGCTTTTTTTACAGCGACTTTCTTTACAGCTTTTTTTGGTGCATTTTTTTTCATTTTAGCTGCAATCTTCTCATGAAACTCGATGTTTTTTAACTGTGCTTTGTATTTAGGAAAGATTGGTTCTCCTTCTACATGAACATGAAACCATAATTCTCCATTTTTTATACGGTACAAATTCATCTCGGCAATGCCATATTTAGCTGCCAATTGCTTAAAAGTTAATTTACGTTTAGGATTCCAAATTTCATTTTTAAGCGCAATTACTTTTTTCTCATTCAGTTTTTTAGAAGTTGCTCCCGTATAAACTTTGTGAGCCGCAGCTGCTAAAACATATGGGCTTTTTTTACTATGCTCAATTTGTTCGGCACGTGTAGCCCATTTTAAATTAGATGGTGTATTGTTTGCCTTGTTATGATCCAAATGCAAAACATACTTATGTTTTGGGCTTGGTTTTCTAACAAAATTATGAGCTACAGCATGGTGAGCAAATAAAGCTGTAGTTTTATCAACTGTATGAATTGTTACCATTGGGAAACCGCCATTTAAATGCTGTTTCAAGATATATCTTTCCTTTATATCTTTATCGTATGAGGCTAATTGTGCCTTATTTGACACCGCGTATTTTTTGCTAGTTTTACCTTTTAGGTGAGTAACCGGTTTCCAAATTTCATTGTCTTTTAATACCATAGGATTTTGATTTTTAATGAATAAAGTTTAATGCTATCTTTACACAATTTTACAACATTTTAGCTATTTAATAAACACTATGTCAGCTACTTATAAACGCACACTTGTTACTTCCGCTTTACCATATGCTAATGGTCCGGTTCATATTGGTCATTTAGCTGGTTGCTACTTACCGTCTGATATTTTTGTAAGATATAAAAGAAGCAAGGGTGAGGATATCTTGTTTATCTGCGGTAGCGATGAGCATGGTGTACCTATTACCATTAAAGCTAAAAAAGAAGGTGTTACTCCTCAGGACGTGGTAAACAAATACCATAAAATGATGGGTGATTCTTTTAAAGAATTTGGGATTTCATTTGACATTTACTCTCGTACTTCTAGCAAAACACATCACGAAACAGCTTCTGATTTCTTTAAAACACTATATGACAAAGGTGTTTTTACAGAAGAAGTAACCGAGCAGTACTATGACGAAGAAGCAAAACAGTTTTTAGCCGATCGTTATATCACAGGAACTTGTCCTAAATGTGCGAATCCAAATGCTTATGGTGACCAATGTGAGAAATGTGGTAGTACGCTAAACCCAACCGAATTAATTGAACCAAAATCAACGTTAAGTGGTAGTAAACCCGTTTTAAAAGAAACAAAAAACTGGTTTTTACCTTTAGATAGATTGCAACCAAAAATACAGGCTTATTTAGACCAGCATAAAGACTGGAAAACCAATGTATTTGGTCAATGTAAAAGCTGGTTAGATAGCGGCGATGGATTACAACCTCGTGCCATGACTCGTGATTTAGATTGGGGAGTTCCAGTTCCGGTAAAGGATGCTGAAGGAAAAGTATTGTACGTTTGGTTCGATGCACCTATTGGTTATATCTCTGCAACAAAAGATTTAAGACCTAATGATTGGGAATTATACTGGAAAGATAAAGAAACACGTTTAATTCATTTTATTGGGAAAGATAATATTGTTTTTCACTGTATTATCTTCCCGGCTATGTTAATGGAACATGGTGATTTTATTTTAGCAGATAATGTTCCCGCCAATGAGTTTTTAAATTTAGAAGGAGATAAAATTTCTACTTCCCGCAATTGGGCTGTTTGGTTACACGAATATTTAGTTGATTTTAAAGATAAGCAAGATGTATTACGTTATACCTTATGTTCAAATGCTCCTGAAACAAAAGACAATGATTTTACCTGGGCAGATTTTCAAACAAAGAATAACAGCGAATTAGTTGCTATTCTTGGAAACTTCGTTAATCGTACATTGGTATTAACTCATAAGTATTACAACGGAGCAGTTCCCTCTGCAGATACTTACACAAAAGAAGATTTATTAATCTTAGAGCAATTATCTGCTTTCCCTGATAAGATTTCTGCAGCTATTGAGCAATTTAAATTTAGAGAAGCTTTAGCAGAGATGATGAATTTAGCTCGTTTAGGAAATAAATACTTAGCAGAAACTGAGCCTTGGAAATTAATTAAAACAGATGAACAACGTGTAAAAACAATCATGAATATTGCTCTTCAAATTACTTGCAACTTAGCTGTAGTTTGTGAGCCTTTTATTCCATTTACATCTGCTAAATTATTTAATATGTTAAACATGCCAAATTTAAAATGGCATGCGGCAAAACAAACTTCTAACATGGCTGCTGGACATGTCATCAATAAAGATGAATTATTGTTTGCCAAAATTGAAGATTCAGAAATTCAAGCACAAATAGATAAATTATCAGCTAGTAAAGCTGCTAATGCAGTAACTGTTATTGCTCCAAGTAAGCCTGAAACAAGCTTTGATGATTTCAGTAAAATGGACATCAGAACAGGAACTATTTTAGAAGCTGAGCGTGTTCCAAAAACAGATAAATTATTGAAATTAAAAATTGATACAGGAATTGATCAACGCACAGTTGTAAGTGGAATTGCAGAGTGGTATAAACCTGAAGATATTATCGGACAACAAGTCAGTATTTTAGTGAACTTGGCTCCTCGTAAAATTAAAGGAATTGAAAGTCAAGGTATGATTTTAATGGCTTCAAATTCAGCTGGAGAGTTGAGTTTTATAACAGCAACAAAACCAAATTTCAACAATGGCTCTGAAATTAAATAAGCTATTTTTTATTCTTGTATTACTTTGTAATATGGTTGGTTTATCTCAAGAAGATGATACCAAACCACCAAAAGTAAATAATTATAAAGCAGATTCTTCTTTTAACGATTTCAATAAACTACGTTTTAGTGTTGCAAAAGCTCAAATTAACTTATTAAAAAGAGAAGGTGCTTTATTTGTAAGATTAAAAACTAATACCAACACCATTAATCGTTTAAAAAAAGCTGGCAATGTTGATTTAGCAACACAAGTAGAAAGGGAAACGCAGATTAATAATAAATCAATAATTCGTGCTTTTAAAAAAAGATTTGATTTTTGTCCGGTTTACTTCTTCTACTCTGATTGTTCAGACTCTGTGCAACATAATAAATTAAGTGGGATTTTTGTTGACTCAACTCTTAAT
>JBBIUW010000243.1:0-4921 GCA_037440045.1 Sphingobacteriaceae bacterium | reverse complement strand
GCACCTCTTGATACCCAACTGTAGCTACTGTAATAATAGTCATATAAAAGGCATCAAACCAGCTATAATCTTCAATTAGCACATATCCTATAGTTCCGATTACCCATAAAGACAATAAAATCAATAATGGAGCATAAAAACGATAATAGGATTTGACAACGTTATACATCACAATGCCAAATTAAGAAAAATAAAATAAATTCGAAATAAATGTCGTTATAATGCTATTTAATAAATATCATCTATAAATCCCATACACTACGGCGACGGCGGTAATTACTTGGTTTAAAGCTTTCTTTATGTTCTAAAATGAAAGCCATAATGAAATAAATAATAATAGGTGAACCAAACGTAAAAAACGATAAATAAATAAAATACATGCGAATATGAGTCGTTCTAATACCTAATTTTTTCCCCCACCATTCGCATACACCAAAGGCTTTTTGTTCAAACCAATATCTAATTTTATCAATCATTATCAAACAAAGGTATAAATTTGTTTTAGTAATTTTTCATTTTGAGGAAGTTTTGAGCAAAAACTCTGCCACATTACAGTGAAGGCATGCTTTCTTTGAGCAAAAATTATCCAACAGGTAAATTTGTGCTTGACTTTCTAAGGCACTTTCCGGTTTAATTCCCATTTTAATAAATTCTTTTGTTTTAGTATTCAACTCAGATGGGAGATTGGAAAGTAAATCTAAAGCATAATCTACCAAATCATTATTAATACTATGTTTTGACATAAAAAATAAATAAGGAACTACAGTATTTATGACAATATTGTGAAAAGCAGTATCACCAATTTGTTTAGAACTTATCTCTGATTCAACATCAAACTTGTAATGAGAATTCCAATAGTTATTGGGTTCAACTTCAAAATATATTTGAAGTGTTTTAATATCTGGCTTTTGTTCTATTAAATGATAAAGCGATTGTTGTTTGTTAACTAAAGCTGACAACTGTGCTATTCTGATAGTAGGAAAATTAACAGGGCGAGTTTTTGAAAATTTCCATAATTCTTTTTTGATAGGAAATAATTGATGTTTATGTTTTAAAAACTCAAATTCATTTTGCAATTTCTTTGGGTATTTATCTTCAAATAGTTCATCAAGTAATCCCGCCATGCCAAATAATAACGCATCAATTTGAATTGGATTATCAGCATATTTTTTAAGTGTTGAATATGATAATGATTTTCCTAAAAGTTCAAAAGCATCGCTATTAATTTTAAATCCAAAATTTCTACTGAGCAATAAATACAGAGTATCTTCATGATTATTTTTACAGTATTCGAAAAGATGTTCGATATACTCTGTTTTTTGTTCAATTCGAGAAACAGCTAATCTATCTAACCATGTTTTCCAAATAATTTCAGGAACAGAGGTTATAGATTTTCCACATGGAATTGATTGTTTAGATAATTGAAGTTGTTTATACTGCTCTAACAATGTTGGTTTGATGTGCTTTTTTAATTCTAAAACAGAAACATTAAACTTTTCGTTTTGTGACAATTCCTTATCATGTTCATAAACTACGTGCAACACAATATTATCATAAGCTTTATCTGATTGATGATTGTGTTTTAACCAATCTGAAGTTTTGATATGTATTTCTACATTACCGGCCAACACAATATCATTAATCTTAATTTTAGCATTAAAAAAATCAGGACCTGAGTCCTGATTATGTTCACCTACAGAAATGATTTCAATTAGTTCCTGTTTAGAACCAACAAATTGATTTTGTCCCAACAATTTGTACTTCCATATAGTATGAAGAAGTGCTTCGTTCATTATTTAGCCTCAGTAGCCGCCTGTGTTGCTTTCATTGCTAAAATATACTTAGTTAATGCATCTTTTTGTTCTGCAGTTAACTTCGCTTTTGGTGACATATCGTCAATTTCATGTAACCAACTAGCTTCTGAACGTTTGAAAATATTTTTTTGTCCATGGCAATTAGTACAAGCTCCAGTATAAATAGAATGCCCTTCTTTTAATTGCTCAGCAGTTGCATCAGGGTATTTAGCTTTAATGGCAGTTAATTGAGCCTCCCCAGGAATAATACTTGGTGCAGTTGCTGTACCAGAAGATGATTTTTTAGAAGAGCCGCAAGAGGCTAGTATGATTGCTGAAAAAGCAACTATAGTCATTTTTGAAATTGTCATTTTTTTAAATTTTAAATTATGATTAATAAAAGTAAGAATTTTTAGTTATCTTTTTCAATATCACTTGAAGTGAATTTTTGTAAGCCTTGTATTTTTAATAATTGCTCTGTAACTTTAGTTTCATCGCCTGCAATAACTAATTTATAAATGTTGGGAGTAAAATATTTTTTAATGACTTTTTGTACATCTTCAAGTGTTAATGCATTTAAATCATTAATTAGGTTTTTCCTTTTTTCAAAATTATAAATTAAAGGATTATACAACGCCGATAATTCATCAGGACTTTCCAATCGCTTTATTCCAACTATTCTTTTGTAAACAGCGTCTTTAAACGTTTTTTCATCAAGTAAATTGGCATTAAACCCAGCTAATGTTTTATCAAACAACTCAATCGTATTCAATAATTCATTACTTCTAACAGAACACGTAATTTTAATTAAATTAGCATATTTACTGGTTTCTTGACTACTTCCAATACTATATGTTTTCCCTCCTTTTTCTCTAATTTCTTTAAATAACACTTCATTAAAAATACTATTAGCAATAGAGAAAGCTAATTGATCTTTATCTGTTACAGCTGGGGCTATTTTATTCCATTGTAAAGCACATTGTGTTGCTCCAGTTCTATTAATAAATCCAATCTCTTTTTTCTTCAAACTAATGCTTTCTAAACTCACCCCATTAGCACCAGAAAATTCAGACTTCCAAGTTCCATAATATTTCTCAACAATTGGTTTTATTGTTGCCAAATCAAAGTTTCCGCTAATAATTAAATTAGCATTTTTAGGTGTGAAATTAAAATCATAATATTCTTTAACTATTGTTGGCGTTATTTTTTGTAATTGAGCTTTATAAAAATAACGACCTAAGGGATTAGATAAGCCAAATAAAAAATAATCACTAAACACTGATGATAATTCAGCAATGTCCATTTTAGTTGGACTATTAAAATCAATGTTTTGAGAAATCATCAAATCCATTTTTTCTTTTGGAAACGTAGGGCTTAAAATAGCGGCAGACATTAAATCCATTCCTGCATCTAAATCTTTACTCAAAATATTCATAGATACAGTTGTATTATCATTAGAAGAGGATGCGGAGATTGTTGTGCCTAATGCAAATGCCTTATTTGTTTGAGATTCAATATCAAATTTGGCATTACCCATTAATATAGCATTAGCAACAATTTCACTTAAATTTTGCTGTCCTGGCGTTTCATTTACCTGACCTGTATTTAAAACCAATTTCACGTTAATGGCAGGTATATTTCCATACTGCAGTAAATAAACTTTTAATCCATTTTTTAAATTAAAAGTTTCATATACTGGTGTAATCTGAGCCTTAAAAATAACTGCAACAAACAACAAAATAACAACTCCTATTTTTCTCATGTTACTCTTCAATTTTATACTCATTAATTTTTCTATAAAGCGTTCGTTCGCTAATTCCTAGTTCTTGAGAAGCGTATTTACGTTTGCCTTTATGTTTCTTTAAAGCTTTTTTAATCATATCTATTTCTTTGTCTTGAAGAGATAAAGATTCTTCCACAACAATTGGCTGATTAAATCCGTTTGAAGGTTCTTTTACAATAATTGGATTATGAACTTTAACATCATTTACACCTGAAACAACTGGAAAATTTGATTCGTTTTGATATAACCTATCAATAGTTTGCAAATCATCCGAAGGTAAATTACCTAAAGCATTTCCTCCAACCTGAACGATATCATGAACCACTTTTTTTAAGTCGTTCAAATCTTTTTTCATATCAAACAAAACTTTATACAACAAGTCTCTTTCATTCATATCTGAAACAGAAGCTGTACTTCCTGAACCAGTAATGACAGGTAATGTATTGGTATTATAATTTGGAAGATATTGCAATATACTTTCTAAAGAGATTTCTCTATCTTTTTCTATAATAGAAATTTGTTCGGTTATGTTTTTTAGCTGACGAATATTTCCTGGCCAGTAATAATTTACCAAAGCATGCTCAGCTTCAGGTGTTAATTTAACGGCAGGCATACGATACTTAGTAGCAAAATCGCTAGCAAATTTCCTAAACAATAAATAAATATCGTCTTTACGTTCTCGTAATGGTGGTAAATTAATTGGTACTGTATTTAAACGATAATATAAATCTTCTCTGAATTTACCTTTCTCAATAGCTACATTAAAATTAATATTAGTAGCTGCAACTACACGCACATTTGTTTTTTGTACTTTGCTACTACCTACTCTAATGTACTCTCCTGTTTCTAAAACACGTAATAAACGAGCCTGAGTTGTTAATGGCAACTCCCCTACTTCATCTAAAAATATAGTTCCTCCATCAGCTACTTCAAAATAGCCTTTACGCGCCTCATGAGCCCCTGTAAACGATCCTTTTTCGTGGCCAAACAATTCACTATCAATAGTTCCTTCGGGAATAGCACCACAGTTTACAGCGATATATTGTCCATGTTTACGTGAACTATTTTGATGAATAATTTGAGGAAAAACTTCTTTACCAGTTCCGCTTTCTCCGTTAATTAAAACATTCAAATCAGTAGGCGCAACTTGTCTAGCCACATCAATTGCTCTTTCCAGCAATGGGTTATTACCCATTATTCCGAAACGTTGTTTTATATCTTGTAGTGTCATCGATATGAGATTTTGAGAGGTGAGATATGAGAGTGTTAATTGTTAAGTAACTTCTCTCTGAATTTAAAAATCATCTTTTGCTCTTCATCAATTATTAATAATATTTTATTTCTT
>JBBIUW010000242.1:0-4938 GCA_037440045.1 Sphingobacteriaceae bacterium | reverse complement strand
ACAGACGGCATCAAAACTTCAAAACAATTTGAACTCTTATGTTTGGCTATTAATTGGTGATGCTTGGTGTGGCGATTGTGCTCAAATTATTCCGGTTATTAATAAAATTGCCGAAGCAAGTAATAATAAGATTTCATTTAAAATCATTTCAAGAGATACATTTCCTGAATTAATTTCTTCTTATCAAACAAATGGTGCTAATGCTATTCCAAAATTACTAATAATGGATCCTTTATCTTTGGAAGTTATTTGCACTTGGGGTCCTCGCCCAAAACCCGCACAAGAAATAATGTTAAATTGGAAAGCAAATAAAGCCACTATTTCATGGGATGATTTCGAAAAGGATTTGCATTTATGGTATGCTAAAGATAGAGGTAACACTATAATTAATGAATTGGTTGAATTATCAGAGGCATGCAAAAACAAAACTATTTTACAGCATTAAAAATTGCTTTAATTGTTGGAACACTATTGAATATAATAAACAGTTATGATGCAATTTGCAATAAGCCCCTGGATGGAAAGCTTATATTTAAGATACTATTAACTTATTGCGTTCCATTTTGTGTATCTCTATACTCATCATGGAAAGCAACAAAACCAACTAAATGATTTTGAAAAAAGTAATTATAACTTTTCTGTTAGTTTTTTGTAGTATTTTAAGTAATGCTCAAAAAATTAATTTATCAAACTTTTACATAAATCAAGATAATAAAGAAGTCTTATTGTCATGGACAATAGATGCAGGCCCTACTTGTAATGGTATTACTGTTTGGCATTCTACTGATAGTATTAATTATGTAGAAGTTGGAAATATAGCAGGAGTTTGTGGCAGCACAAGCTCATCTATACCATATAGTTTTAAGCACGCAAGTCCTGTAATAAATAAAATAAACTATTATAAATTACGCCTAGGGTATAGTCAGTTTTCAGAAGTTCGGTTTTTGCATTTGGAGTTCATAGAACCTGGTAAAATTATTATTAAACCAAATCCCTCAACTGATAATGTTTCTATAGCTTTTAATAATGATAAAAACGAAACATTTAGTTTAACCATAATTAATAGTGCAGGATTAAAAGCTTTTGAATTGCAGGGGATAAAAGAGAACACTATTTCAATAAATACAAGTTCATTCGATAATGGTAATTATTATATTTTATTAATGGACTCAGGAGGCCGAGTAATTAAAGAAAAATTATTAATATCTAAGTAAAATGCCATATATAAAAGTCATTGAACATAACGAAGCTGAAGGCGAGTTAAAAACTATTTATGATGAACTAGTAGCTAAACGAGGAAAATTAGCAGAAATACATATGATTCAAAGTTTAAATCCTGAATCTATTGTTAAACACATGGATTTATACATGACAATCATGTTTGGTAAATCTCCTTTAAGCAGGGCGCAAAGAGAAATGATTGCTGTTGTAGTAAGTGTTGCTAATAACTGTAAGTATTGTCAAACACATCATGCTCACGCATTAAATCATTATTGGAAAGACGATAAAAAAATTGAATTATTAAAAAGAGACTTTAGTAAAGTTGATTTGCCACCAATTGATTTAATATTTTGCGAACTGGCGTGGAATTTAACCCGTATTCCAAGCGTTACAACCGAAAACTGCATCAATAAATTGAAAGCATTAGGAGTTGAAGATCGAGCAATCTTAGATGCTAATTTAGTAATAGCTTATTTCAACTTCGTTAATCGTTTAGTTTTAGGATTAGGGGTACAATTAGAAACAGATAATGGTGGTGGATATAATTACTGATTTATTGAAGAAAAAAATATTTCACTTTTTATGTAAGGTATTTTGTAGCTGTACTACTATCTTACTATAACCTATTAATTAATTATTTAAAATTTAAACACATGAAAAAAGTAATTTTCGTATTCGCCCTATTATGCGGTCTAACTGTAACAGTTAATGCACAAACAGCACCAAAAAAAGAATCAACTACTAAACATACAGCTTGCGGAGACAAAGGCCATACATGTTCAGCAGATTGCAAAAAAGCAATTAAAGCCGATAAAAAAGCAACTACAACTCTTAAAGAACATACTTGTAATGCATCTTGTACTACCGATAAACATGTTACTACTTGTGGAGAAAAGGGTCATACTTGTACAGCTGAGTGTAAAAAAACAATGTAATTTATATGGGGGCTAATATGATATTATTAGCTCGCATTAATTCATTCATATAATTTATTAGCATTATGAAATTCATTGATAAAATAGGATTTTTCAGATTAACATTAATACCACTGGGTTTAGTGATCATAATCTCAGCCATTGTCAATCAAATTATAGGTATGGGCATTGTTGGCTTAATTGTTTTTATTTTTGGCTTATTAAATAAGTGTTTACTTTTGGGTAATTGTGAAGTGCCGCAGAAAAAGAAAAAGTGAAAAATAAGTCTATTGTTGAGAAGATAGGATTAATTGGTTTGCTGATTACAGCCATCACTTCACCATGTTGCTTCCCGCTCTTTGGTGTGATTCTTTCTGCCTTTGGCATAGGCTCCTTTGAACTATTTGGAGAGTCAACAATGTATATTTTCCTCGCATTTTCTACCCTTGCCTTTACTGGGAGTGTTTTCTCCTATTTATATCACAAAAAATTACTTCCGATTCTTATTGCATTTATTTCAGTTGTTTTTGTCTTTTACAATTACTTTAGTTCATACGAGGGAAATGATTTAACTAATCTCGGAATGATTGGATTAATGATAGCAGGAATAATCAATTATTATGAAACCAAAATATTTAATCTCATGAAAAATAAAGCAGTAATACTTCAATCAACAATTACTTGTCCTCATTGCGGACACAAAAAGGAGGAGACAATGCCTACAGATGCATGTCAATATTTTTATGAATGTGAAAATTGTAAAAAGCAATTAAAGCCTAAACCGGGAGATTGCTGCGTTTACTGTAGTTATGGATCTGTTCCTTGTCCGCCGATTCAGGAAAACAAAAATTGTTGTTAAATTTGAGGATGCATACAAATGAGTTCTTGAAAGGAGGACTTCAAAAATTAAAAACAGACATATTTCATGAGTAACTATAAAATATTTGGAAAAGATTTAATAAGGTACTTTATTCTTTTATACTGGGTATTATTTTGGCTATTCAACGTTATTGACAAAATAATTGGTGGGGCGCATTTCATTTTTGTAGGTAAAGACAGGTTTGCACAAATGGAACGATTTTTTGATTCCATTGGCCTTGGCAACCCTGCCGTTGCAAACATTGCCTTAATTATTACGGCTGCCTTAGAAATATTTGCTTTGGTGTTTTTTTGTGGTGCATTATATCACTTTGTTAAGAAAAATTTGGAAGCTACTCGTTCATGGTTTTTTATTGGAATTATTTTAACCCTAAGCACATTTACATATTTTTCAATTGGTGATCAAATTTTTGGCGACCACTTTGAACTTTTAGAACATGGTTTGTTTTGGTTTATTACCTTGCTATCTTGGATTACTTTTATTCGTATTGATAAGATTCAACTTTTGGATAGTATTTCGATTGATAAGAAACAAGTTTTTGCCGCCCTCATTTTAATAGTTACGATAGCATCTGTTGTTACCTTTGCCATTTTTTGGCACAATCATACATCATTTATTGAAAGAACTCAAGCGGTTGATGCCGTAAAAATTTCCGAGAATAAATACAAAATTAAATTTCCGTTTCTTGCCGGAAGTAAAGCTTTTGAAAATTCGATTACCAAATTTAAAAGTGCATATCCGGCATTAACCATAAATTACATTTACACAGCGCCAGCACCATTGAGATTAGCGGAATCAGACGGACTTATTATTTACATTCAAACCGATAGTCTAAAATGAAAGAGAAAAAAACAATACAATACTTTGTTCTAATTTATTGGACATTTTTCGGAGCATTAACGGTTGTAGATAAAATCGTTCCTGATGTATATCCATTTTGGGTAGGGGCAGACTTTTACACGCTCTTCATAAAATTCTTTGCCTCATTGGGTATTACAAATCCAATTTTTGCAACAATTGCATTAACTTTCATTTCGATACTAGAATTATTAGCTTTCATTTGCTATTTATTTTCTTTGTTTAACTTGTACAAAGGCAAGGATAAAATTTCAGAATTATGGTTTTACCGAGGTATTTCATTTTCTATTATTCTATTTAGTTTGTTTTCAATAGGCGATCAGGTTTTTGGTGATAGATTTAATTTACTTGAACATGGTATATTTTGGATAATCTTGGTCTTTTCATGGGTAATTTACAAATACAACTCAATCTCCGAAGAAAGAGCATTTAAAATTTCTTTTTCAAAAGACATTAAAATAGGGTTGCTAATTGGGACTTTATTAACTGTGATCACATCGTATTCGATATGGGATTTTTCAAAAAGCACGTTTTCAAATAAAACACAACCTGTAAAAGGTGAGGAAGTAGTTGAGGGTGTATTTAAATTTGACTTTCCTTTTTTGGGAGACAAGATTGTCATGGAAAATACGATTAAAACGTTTGAAGAAAACCATCCTGAATTAAAAATAAATTATATCTACACCGGCCCTGATGAATTAAATTCAAAAAAGAAAACCCATATGCTTCTATATGTGTTTACTGTAAAGAAAAAAATTAAACTTTAAGTAATTACAACAATTCATTCATTTTCTGAGCGAGTAGCCAATTATAGGCTTCTAGTTTGTTACTAAAAAACCGTTGAGGATACCCTTTTTTACTAAACTTTCGTAAAAATGTAAACATCGCCGTTTTTAAAATACTTGAAACAACAATAGCTCTGGCTTTAGTAGGATTAATAGTGTCTTCATACATCGCCCGTTCTTTAGCTTTCTTATCCATGCTCCAAATTGCTCTAGTATCTAAAAGTTTTAATGTTGGTTGTTTGTTGTTTTTATTTCTCAAAACTAGATTAAAATCTATAAC
>JBBIUW010000241.1:0-4945 GCA_037440045.1 Sphingobacteriaceae bacterium | reverse complement strand
AAAAAATAGGATGAACTTAGTTCATCCTATTTTTTAAGAATTAATTTATTTTTTCAAAATTGTTATTTATTTTCTTATCATTTGAAAAGAAGGCCTCTTTTAACTCGTTACTTTTATAGTCTATAACAAATTTAAGAGGTTTTTCTCCGCATGAAGGTCGTCTAATTTTATTTATACTATCGTTAAGAAAATTATTTTCCTCACATTTTAAAAGTAGTGAATCATTTTTTACACTCCATTTCCCTTTCATCTCGCTTCCACATGTTGTATAAATATACGATGAATCTTGTTTTAAAATCATAACAGCATGTAGTACATAAGTTTCTTTGTTTAAACTAAATATTACTTTTTCCATGTATGTATACGTTTTACTTCTATACTCACCGAATAGACTTTTACCTGTCGGGTTGTCAGAACACGAAATTGCAAATATGATATTTGAGAGTAATAAAATTTTATTTAAAATCATTTTTTATTTCACTTATTTTTTTGTTAGTGTATTTATTTAAATCACTATTTAATGAAGTAATAATGTTTTGAAATCTAGTATCAGTTGTAAATTGCTTCGCTTGGTCTAATATAGATAAAATTATTGTTTTATCATCAGAGTTTATAAGAATTGAGTCTTGATATAAACTATTATTCATTTGACCTAATTTATATGGGAGATTGCTATTATAGAATTTTAAAGCACTTAGTAAGAAATCTGTTTTTAGATTTGCTAATGTGAAAAAATTTGAAGTATAATAGTAGTTGTCTATATATTTAGAACCCAATGCGGATTTTCCAAGAAAATTATCTCTAAGTTCATATATATTATTATGTATGTCAGCCTTGATAACGTTACCTAAACTTTCTAATGCAGTTGAAGTTACTTTTTCCGGACAAGACACACTAGGTAAGCAATTTGGACTTTCTGGTCCATTTTGATGCTCGGTAAAGAAACAGGTACCTGGAGATGGCCAATTTTTACATTCAGGCACTCTACTGCAAAATGTATCAGGATCTGGACCTCCACCTGGTGTCGGTTTTGCATAGTTTGCTGTTTTTATTTGGAAATCTGACTTATAGTAATTTTTTGGTATTTTCTGAGAGTCAAACAGTATTACAATTTCCTCAGATTTTAAATTTCCACCAGCATCTATGTTTATCATATCTGTGCCAGCAATCATATTTGTTAATCCCGTTAAGCTGTTATTAATTGAATAAGTATTATCTAGGTTTCGGAAGTAGCAGTTAGTTATTATGTCGTCTGAATTTTGAATGTATAATAGAATTGCGTTAGGTACAGAATTCTTTAATTGTCCGTAATTTTTAATTTCTTCTGAGTAAAACAAAGCCATACCAAGAACGTTGTCTGTTGAGATATTTATTTTATACTCATCAAGAACAACTTTTAGATTGTTTTTAACTTTATTATTCATGTAAGTTATACTTGGTGATGCACCATCATTTTTTCTGAAATTTTGACCAGATAACGTGTTTCCTTCTATGGATATTTCCTTGTTTTCAGCTGTGTTTTTACATGTTTTACAAGAGTTATCCTTAGTGCAAGATGTGTTAAAGACAACTGAAAGCATTAAACTAATTCCAATAATGTTTTTTTTCATTTCTTCTACGGTTATATCTGCCAGCCACCGTAAGGGTTTAATGTTAATAAATAGATAATTGAATTTCTGATTTTAAAGATATGTTAAATTTAATAAGTACCAAAAAAATGTACTTTGGTATACTAAATTGGTACTATAATTTAACTTTATTAACATTTTATCATAGAAATTTACATGAGATGAAAATCCATGTAGGTAAAATAGTCAGTGAGATTTTATTTAGACAACATTTATCTAAATCGAAGTTTGCCGAAAAATTACATTATAGTAAACAAAATATTAATGCGTTATTAAAAAAGGAAAGTTGGAACTCAGATACAATATATCGTTCTGGAGTTGTCTTAAATGAAAATATTTTTCAAATTTTAGCTAGCTTATCTGGAAAGAAAAAAGAAAATCTACAGATTGATAATACAAAAATTAGTGTGGATAAAAAAGACTTCGAATCGCTCAAAAAAGAGGTCGCTTACTTAAAGGAAATTAATCGATTATTAAGAAAAAAAACCAAGTAAAATTTACTTCAAAAACTTCTTTAAAGCAGAAATAATTTTTTTAGCATCATCATCTTCCAATTGCATCCCAAATCTAATTTTATTAGACTGACATGTAAACTCAATACGTTCACCGCCCTTTACCCAAAATGTTTGACTGAATGTATCGGCAATGCTTCCTTTGGTAAGTTCAACTAATTCAAAATTTGAAACTAAGTTCGCATCGTATTCTTTTATTTTGCCTTTACCATTAATGTCTTGTTGGTAAAACAGTGAGCCATTCTTAATCCATAGTTTTTCTTTTCCAAAACGTTTCCACATGTACACGCGAACAATTTGAAATTCGAAATAGGCCCAAAAGCCAAGCCAAATAATGATAAATAGCTTAGCGCTTTCTTGTGTTAACGTAAAATAATTAGCAATTACAATCACGCCACTCACGCTCCACGCTAACAGCCACAAGAACATTAAGTTTACTTTCTTTTTATCATCAGTAGGTAAAATAACCAAACTAAAAACCTGATCTTTAATTAAAATCGAACTGCGTTTTCCTATTGTTTGAATGTTTTCCATAAATAAGAACAGATTACATTTTAACTAAATATTTCCCTTCCATCACCGGAATAACAGGGCATTGATTTGGAGTTAAGCAATATTTAATATCTCTTTCTAAATCCAACTTTGCTAAGCGATTGCGATGAGAAGAGTTGCCTAAGAATCCAAATAAATCATGTTTTGCTAAATTGTACAAATGTTTTGAGGCAATCGCAGAATCACAGGTAATTTCATATCCTGATTCTGTTGTTAGTTTTTCTACAACAGCTCCTGCAAAAATTGTATCTTCTAAATTGAATTTATTTTTCCAGCCTGCACAAACTAAAATCACATCTTTTTTTTGTGAAGATAAATATTCACATATTACATCTAAATTTAAGAAACTGCCTACTAAAACTTTTGTTGCTTTACGACTTGCTTCAATAGCTTGAGTACCGTTAGTTGTTGAAATAGCGATTGTTTTTCCTTTTACTTTGTTATTCATATAGCCAAAAGGACTATTGCCTAATTCAAAGCCTTCAATCATTTCTCCATTTCTTTCTGCTGCTGCTAAAAATCCATTTTGTTGATATTCTCTTGCTTCTTCAACAGTTGCTACAGGTATCATTTTACTTACTCCATTATAAAACGCAGTAACAATAGCAGATGTAGCTCTAAAAATATCTATCACCACCACAATGGCCTCATCTTTATGAAAAAGATTATAGGCCTGAGGTGTATAACAAACTTCTATATTCATGTATCTATTTTTTTGTCACACTGAGCGGAGTCGAAGACTTTTCACTTATCACACTTCGACTCCGCTCAGTGTGACAGGTTTTATTTATTATTTCTTTAAAAAAGGAATTTTACAAACTTTAGCTTTAATTGCTTTATCTCTGATAACAATAAAAATTTCAGTATCAGCTTTTGCAAAATCTTTATTTACATAACCCATTCCGATTGCTTTATTTAGAGTTGGAGATTGAGTTCCTGATGTTACTTTACCAATAATGTTTCCGTTAGCATCAGCAATTTGGTAATCGTGACGAGGAATACCTCTGTCAATCATTTCAAATCCAACTAATTTTTTAGTTACACCATCTGTTTTTTGTTTTTCGATAGCCGCACGATTTGTGAAGTCTTTAGTGAATTTAGTAATCCAGCCTAAGCCTGCTTCAATTGGAGATGTTGTGTCATCAATGTCATTTCCATATAAGCAGAATCCCATTTCTAAACGTAAAGTATCACGAGCGCCTAAACCAATTGGTTTAATGCCAAATTCAGCACCAGCAGTAAAAATCGAATCCCACATTTTTTCTGCATATTCATTTTCAAAATAAATTTCAAATCCACCTGCACCTGTGTAACCTGTATTAGAAATTACCACATTATCCACTCCGTTAAATTTACCTTTTGCAAATGAATAGTAAGGGATGTCTGCTAATTTCACATCCGTTAATTTTTGAAGTGCGTCAATAGCTTTTGGTCCTTGAATAGCTAATAAAGATGTTTTTTCAGAAATATTATGCATTTCTACATTTTTAGTATTGTGTTTGCTAATCCAAGCCCAGTCTTTATCAATATTAGAAGCATTTACAACTAACATATATGTATTTTCATCAATACGGTAAACAATTAAATCATCTACAATACCGCCATCATTGTTTGGTAAACAAGAATATTGTGCTTTTCCATCAGTTAAAACAGATGCATCATTACTAGTAACGCGTTGAATTAAATCTAAAGCATTTTCGCCTTTTAAAATAAATTCACCCATGTGGCTTACATCAAATACACCAACAGCATTTCTAACAGTTGCATGCTCATCATTTAACCCGCTGTAAGAAACAGGCATATTGTATCCTGCAAATGGAACCATTTTAGCTCCTAAAGAAATGTGTTTTTGTGTAAGTGCTGTGTTTTTCATAAGTATGTATTTAATTGATTGCGAATGTATATAAAATTATAATTTGTTTTGATGTTTTATTTTCTCCAATTCTTCAATATCTAATTGCTTTTTTGAGTCTATTAACTGGTTTATATGAAAAAAACGTACAGAAATGTTTTCAATAATTGCTTCATTAGAATTTTGATGACATTCATCAAATTTTTCTTGTTCAAATCCTTTCAAATGTGTCATAATATCTAATTCAAAACCAGATGGTAAATTAATAGATGACCAACCAGGAATAAAATCAATGTTTTGTAAATCTGGAATTGTATTTAGTCCAATTTCGCGAAGAGAATTTTGAAGTGCTTGTCTGTTTTCTTTTGTGTCTTTAATCCAAATATCTAAATCTGATGTCA
>JBBIUW010000240.1:0-4995 GCA_037440045.1 Sphingobacteriaceae bacterium | reverse complement strand
ATTTGTGTCAAGATGTTCAAACAGTAACATTAACTGATCCTCCAGCAATTACTTTAAATCCAGGATTAGCACCAGCTACTTGTGGACTTTCAAACGGATCTATTAATGCATCCGCTTCAAACGGAGTAGCACCTTATACATATAATTGGTTACCTCCTGTATCTGGAGCACAGGCAACTAATACTATTGTTACAGGGTTAGCAGCTGGAGTGTATACAGTTGTTGTTACAGATGCTAGCACATGTTCATCAACTATTTCTGTTGCATTAAGTAATTCTAATGGACCAACAGGCGCAACTATTACTACTACAAATGTGGCTTGTTTTGGTCAATGTAACGGCTCAGCAGAAGTGTCAAATGCTGTAGGAGGAACACCTTCTTATACATTAAGTTGGGTAAATTTAGCTCCTTCTACAAATACTTTAAATGCTAATTTATGTGCAGGAACATATACCGCACAGGTGTTAGACGCAAATAACTGTTTATATTTTCAATCAACAACAATTACTCAACCTCAATTAATAGATGATAATGATGTTATGACTAGTGCAGCTTGTTTAGGAAATTGCAATGGAAGTATAGCTTTAAATCCATCTGGAGGTAACGGTTCTTATACTTATTCATGGACACCGAGTGCATCTACAGGAACAATCTCAAATATTTGTCCTGGAGTTTATACAGCAACAATAACAGATGTATTAGGATGTACATTAGTTGCTAATTATGTTTTGCCTAGTATTACTACCATAACAAGCAGTACGTTTGCAACAAATAATATTTGTTCAGGAGATTGTAATGGAAGTATTTTAGCAACTAATGTTGCCGGAGGTGTTCCGCAATATACATTTAGTTGGTCTGACCCTGCTGGTCAAACTTCGTCAACGGCAGTAGGATTATGTAATGGAAATTATTCGGTTACTATTACAGATGCTAATGGATGTTTTAATGTTATTCCTGCTGTTATGTCATCTCCAACCCCTGTAACATTTACACCAAATATTACTCAACCTAGTTGTAATTTGTGTAATGGTTCAGCAATAGTTAATCCAGTAGGAGGAACAGCGCCTTACACTTATTTATGGAGTAATAATCAAGTGGTGAATACAGCTACTAATTTATGTTCTGGTGTTTATGTTGTAGATATCACAGATGGTAATGGTTGTGTGAATTCAACGAGCGTAGTGATTAATAACTCATCAGGTATTACTGGAGAAACAATCGTTTCGGCTGATGTATCTTGTGGAGGAACATGTGATGGTACTGTTACCGTTACTGCAGTAGGAGGCACAGCTCCTATTTCTTACAATTGGGTTCATGATGGTTCAACAACTCAATCATTAAGTGGATTATGTGCAGGAACTTATTTTTGTAATATGATAGATGCTACTGGTTGTTCCAGAACAGCAAGTGTTGTTATTGGAGCAACTACAACATTATCTATTACATCTCAGGTATCACAATCTTCATGTACTGCTAATACAGGTTCAATTACGGTTAATGTTACTGGAGGAACAGGCGGACCATATACATATACTTGGTTGCCAGCTGGAAACACGCCAACAGTTACAAATCTTGCACCCGGTAGCTATACTTTAACAGTTAGTGATGGCAATTGTTCTCAGACTCAGGTTTATGCAATTAATACAATTAATGCTCCTGTTGTTACATCTACTCAAAATGATATAACTTGTAACGGGTTGTGTGATGGTAGTATTTCCTTGAGTATTTCGGGAGGAACTCCTACATACACTACAACATGGTCAAATGGAACGATAGCAACAAGTATTAATGCTGTTTGTGCTGGAACATATTCGGTTATTGTAACAGATGCGGCAGGTTGTTCTGCGGTTAAAAATTATACGTTATCTACAGTGTCTCCTATTGCATTTAGTTTACCTGATTTAAATAATCCTAAGTGTCATGATGATTGTAACGGAACATTAACAGCGATTCCATTAGGAGGTACAATGCCTTATACTTTTAGTTGGACACCTACAAACTCAAATACTGCAACTATAAATAATTTATGTGCAAACAATTATTCAATTACCGTTACAGATGCTAATGGATGTTCTTCTGTGAATAATTATACATTAGTTAATCCACCAACGTTAACATTAACAGCGGTAGTAACAGACGCTAGTTGTAATACTTCTCCAGATGGAGATATTGATATTACTGTGACTGGAGGAAGTGCTCCTATCACATATAATTGGTCTCCTGGAAATATACCTACAGAAGATTTAGTAAATGTTTTATCTGGACCATATGTTGTAACAGCAACTGATAATTTTGGTTGTGTGATTGATTCTGCTTTTGCAATTAATTCGATCCTAACGGTTAATGCTCTTGCAGGTAATGATACAGTGTTTTGCCAGAATGGTACATTATTATTAGATGGTTCAAATTCTAATGGAGGGCTTACTTATGAATGGTATGAGTTGCCTTTAACAGCTCCTTTTTCAAATACGTTAATTACTACAGTAACCCCAGCAGTTGGAACAACAACTTACGTGTTAATTGCAACTAATGGATTATGTATTGATAAAGATACAGTAGTTGTTTCTTCAAATGCTTTACCTGTTGTAGATGCTGGACCAATGGTTAGTATTCCAGTATTTTCTTCAGCAACTATTGGAGGAAATCCTACTGCACCAGCCGGTAGCACATTTACATGGACACCAGCACTGGCTTTAGATAATCCTTCTGGAGCAAATCCTACTTCTGGAACCACTGTAACTACTATTTATACAGTTAGTGTAATTGATGCGAATGGATGCTCAAATTCAGATACAGTTACAGTATTTGTATATCCTGAAATTCGAATTCCAAATGGATTCTCTCCTAACGGAGATGGTAAAAATGATGTTTGGCAAATCGATTTCATCTATCAATTCCCTGATTGCGAAGTAGAAGTATATAACCGTTGGGGTGAAAGATTATTTTATTCAAAAGGGTATGCTGTGCCGTTTAACGGACAGTATAAAGGAAAAGATTTACCTGTAGGAACTTATTATTACATTATTAATTTAAATCATCCGGCTTATCCAGATGCATATACAAGTCCATTAACCATATTTAGATAAAGATGAAAAAGCTTAGATATATAACGGTTATCATATTGCTTGTAAATGCATTGCAAGCTCAACAATTGCCACAATACACACAGTATATGTTAAACGAAATGGCAATTAATCCAGCTGTGGCAGGGAAAGATAATTTTGCAGACGTACGTTCAAATAACAGATATCAATGGACTGGTATAACAGATGCACCAAGAACCTACATGCTCACTTTACATAGCCCACTAAAAAATAGACACATGGGTTTAGGGACACATATTTATACAGATATAGTTGGACCAACAAGAAGAGTAGGGATTAGTTTAGCATATGCTTATCATATTAAAATTGCAAAAAAAACACACATTTCATTAGGTATAAGTGCAGGAATTCAACAATGGGGAATAGATGGACATAAGCTACATTTACATGATTCTGGTGATGAAAATTTATTAACTCAGTATCAAACTAAAATGGTTCCAGATATTGGAGCTGGTATTTATGTTCATAATGATAAATGGTATCTTGGTTTTAGTGCGCCGCAATTATATCAAAGTCCAATTAAATTATACGAAGGAGGTGATAATAAAGGAACATTAGTAACCCATTTTTTATTGAATGGAGCATACAAGTTTACAATTAATGATGATTTTAAAGTAGAGCCATCTTTTTTAGCAAAGTATGCAAGTCCAGCGCCTATTAAAGTAGATGTTGGTGCTCGTGTTATATATCAGGAACAGGTTTGGTTAGGCGCAGGTTACAGACATAATGATGCATTTACAGCTTTAATTGGGTTTATGTATAAAAACTATTTAATGATTGGTTATTCGTATGATTTTACAACTACTAATCTTAAAAAATATTCTACAGGTACACATGAATTAATGCTTGGATTGCGTTTTTCTAAACAACAAACTAAACATTGGCCGGATGATGAAGTGGCTAAATAGTTGTTTTTAATCATTCAAAAACCTTATTTTTACAGCTTTTTAAAATAAATATGAAATTTCATAAAGAAGGATACCCTACATTATTAGTTACTATATTATTTAGTACCATTATTATCAGTATTGCCAAATTAGCATTTCCTGAATTTGCAATTGCTCATTGGTTTGCATACGTATTATCTGGCTTTTTATTAATTGTAGTATTACAATTTTTTAGACATCCATCTCGTGTTCATACTATTAATGAGAATGCTATTATTGCCCCAGCAGACGGCGAAGTAGTTGTAATTGAAGAAACAGAAGAAGGTGAGTGTTTTAAGGATAAACGTATTCAAGTATCAATATTTATGTCGCCTATTAATGTGCATGTAAATAGATATCCAATTGCAGGAGAAGTTACTTATGCTAAGTATCATCCAGGAAAGTTTATGGTTGCTTCTTTGCCAAAAGCTAGTACTGAAAATGAGCGTACGTCTGTTGTAGTAAAGCATTCTTCAAACGGGAAATCTGTTTTATTCAGACAAGTAGCAGGAGCTTTAGCACGCCGTATTGTAATGTATAGTAAAGAAGGTGATAAGGCAACACAATGTGGTGAAATGGGCTTTATTAAATTTGGATCACGCGTTGATTTATATTTGCCGTTAGACGCTAAATTGAAAGTGAAAATTGGTGATGTTGTTAAAGGTTCTCAAACAACTATTGCTGAATTTTAATACACAAATTCTTTTATTTCTGGCGGCATAACATAAGAGTTATTTTTTGTGTAAAAATCTTGTAGCTCTTTGTTAAACTTTTTTACATATTCCGAGTATTTTTTCATAGAATATCCTGACTGATAATACGGAAATGGTTTGTGTAATTGTATGAAATATTTATTTTTTACAACTATAGCAACTTCCTTAGATGCAGCGCCTCTTTCTATAGCCTTTGGAGCATCTGTTTCAGATACAATCCCTAAAGACGAATCATAGATGGAGCCCTGTTCT
>JBBIUW010000239.1:0-5000 GCA_037440045.1 Sphingobacteriaceae bacterium | reverse complement strand
AATATCATGGCTTTTCCTGAAGGGTTTGACACTGTTGTTGGAGAAAGAGGTATTACTTTATCAGGCGGACAAAAACAACGTATCTCTATAGCACGTGCTATTATTTCTAAACCTCAAATCTTAATTTTTGATGATTGTTTATCTGCTGTGGATGTGGAAACTGAAGAGTTGATTTTAAATAATTTAAAATCCATTATGAAAGATAAAACATCCATTATAATCAGTCACCGTGATTCTGCTTTGCGTTATGCCGACAAGGTGGTTGAGCTGTAGTTTAGTTTAACCGCAAAGACCGCAGAGTTTTTCGCAAAGAGAAGGAGAAGTGAGATGGTGTATGTCACCCTGAACTTGTTTCAGGGTCTCATGAGATGCTGAAACAAGTTCAGCATGACGGAAGCACGGACAGGATTAACAAATCAACAACAAACGGCTCTCTCCAGCTTTTTCTATGGGAGCTCTGTGTACACAGGGTAAAACAGGATTGTTTGGATGATCAACTGAGAGTTTCCATAAATTACCAAGTCCCAAATTGATAAGTTGTGCATTGGGTTTTGCTTGATAATGTAAGTCGAAGAAATTATCAATTAAATAAGCTTCAAATTCTTCATCTGTTCCTGTGAATTGTTTTTTTAATTGTTCACGTATTTCAGGAATCAGAATTTTTTGTTCGGCTTGTGCGTTGGGTAAAATATCACTTGCTGCGCCGTAATAGGTGCATAAGATTGTTTCTGTTGGAATAGGGGAGCGATCAACATGAAACGAATACACATCGGTTGGAAAAAACGGATGTTCTTCATCCCTCTCATAATACTTTATAATATTAATAGTTGGTGAAGCACCGTATTCTTTTAATAAAGCAAAATCATTTAAAATAATATCACGCGCTTGTTGACCTTGTTCACTCAATTCAAGATTGAGCAATTGTTCTTTATCAATAACAGTAATATTCTCGTCACTTTCTATCTTTTTTACAATCTCCTCAAAATCTCCCTTTAAATCTCGTTTCCAACACACAGCATTTATATCTCCTTGAAAAGGAGTAGAAACAAATTCATCAAAATTTGAAACGGATTGAATTTGGTTTTTAGTGAGAGATTGATTGAAAATCATGTTCTGCTTTAAGTTGATATGGTGGTGTATTATCTGACCGGATTGCTGGTAGGATGTTTCAGTAGTTTTAAATTTATGGTTCTATTAATCTTAAAGAGAGTCTAAACGGTGTTGTCCAAGGAAATGAATTGTCAAGACTTATATTGTAACCACAATTAAGACTAAACCAATATAAACAAATTCCAACTTCAGGTGTCACTGTATTGCAGGTAATACCTTGAATTTTGCGATATGAATATTCTAAATTTACAGATGGTCCCAACGATTTGTAAATGGGTTTGTAATAATTAATTAATAATGTAGGCGATAAATATGTTGCATTTCTAAATTGAATTTGTGCATTTAGACAAAAAGAAATTGCTTCTCTTTTTTTTCTAAATGCAATTCTCTGTCCAGCTTGATACAGAATTTCATTTTGATATACAACACCTAATGGTAAATGAACTGCGTGGTATTCAAACTTCCACTTAACACTTTTGTCGTCTGTTAGACCTTGTGAATAGCTAAAAACGTGTAATGTCAAAAGTAGAATTATGTATATGTGTCTAATTTTCATTTCTCGATTAATTGCCACTCGTTTTCATGCTAAGCAACGGTTTGTCCCGATAGCTATAGAGCAAACTGTGTCCTACCGAAACGCCACTAACAAAGATAAATGATTAATGGACTTTTGCAAAGCGAAAATAAATTCCGCTGTCGGTGGGCAAAAGCTTTGTTGTCTGCCAAACTATTGCCTTAGTCAGTGGTAGTGTCAGTTTATTTTTTTATTAAACCCTTACGTGTCAAAATATAAATATGTGTATTGTTGTCACTAACTATATATTTATTATTGTCGTCTTGATCAGGGCAATAGTTTTCTTGTTTTATGTGAACATGTTTTTTCTTAATTATTGTCTTATAACTTTCACATTCATACTTGCCGCCTCTTTCTACAATTTCTCTTTCGGAATAGTCAAGGGAATTAGTAGAATCAGGGGTATATTCGGTCCACCAATTTTGAAAACTGTAATAGTTTTTAAAATCCATTAGTTGAGTTAAATTATCTAAATTCCAAATTAAAATTCCTGAAGTCCTTTCGTGAACACTGTTTTCCCAACCAGAATGTCCAGCATAAAATTGCCATTTAATAATTAACTCGTCGTTTCCTTTGCCGTCAAAATCAATTCTTTCAAATTTCAAGTCTGTTATTTCTGCATATACACCGGTTTCAAATGGATTGAATATTAGATAATTTTCTTTTTTCTTTAAGGCTATACTCCAAGAATAGCCACCGCCTGATTTGTAATTGTCAATGAAGTACGCTTTTGGAGACGAAATAGAATCAAATATTTTACCATCTATATTATTTAATGTCTTAACGTATTGAATATTTACTGCTTTATGAAAAGTAAAGGTGTCTGGTAATGTCAAGAATGATGTACTTTCTGTTTGGTCTTGTCCAAAAGAAGTTGCGATAACTAAAAAGAATAGGATTGTATATGTTATTTTTCTTGTCACTATAAATTGTCATTAACGGTTTCAAGCTACCAGTTTGTGGTTTGAAACATTGTCTACCGAAAAGCTTGTTTAAAGATTCTAATGTTTGTTTTTAGGTGTTGGCATTTTCTGTCCAGTTACATTAAGTATTTATGCGTGTTTCTATTTTGTGTATTTCATATTATATAAATGGAAACCTTTAGCCCAGTAGTCTTCAACTATTTCAAATAATGTGAAACCTAGTTTTTCATAAAATTTATATACTAACTGTGATGTCCTTACTATAATTTGTTGAACATCTTTAAACTCTTTTAACTTTTCAATTCTATAGTTTAGCAGCGCACTTCCAAGTGATTTTCCTTGAAAGTCAGGACTAATTAGGTCCCAACTTATTTTACCAGTAATTTTATCGTCTGTAAAATTGATACAGCCGCCGCCAACAACTTGATTATTTATTTCTAACACATAGTAATATTCGATTTCATTGTCCAGATAGTAAACAAGGTCAGCTTCTTCTTCGGGTGAAAAATACTTTGGAGTATTTAATTGTAATATTTTTAATAATGCTTCTTTGTCTGAATTATTGTACGGTCGGATTACTAGTTCCTCTATCATATTTGTTATTGAATTATTTTTCTACGCTTGCCCCTATGGTTTGCAAGCTACCAATTAGTTAGGAACACGAATGTTTGTTTAAAGATAATAATGTTTGTTGTTTTTGCAAAAATGCAAAACTTTCTGCCGAAATTTTTTGTAAAAGCCTTGTGTTTCTGTCACGCTGGTGCAATTGCTCGGTGTTAGCGGTTCGGCATTTATTTATGTATTTCAAACCAATCGTGCTCTATGTTGTCTAGTTTAAATGTATTTACATATTTTAAACCAACCTTTTGTATAATGTTTTTTGAAGCGATATTTTGTGAGTCTGCAATTGCATATATGTCTTTAAGTTCCATATTATTAAAACCGTAGTCCAATGTAGCTTTCGCTGCTTCTGTTCCAAAACCTTTACCCCAATAACTTTTATTAAGTCTATAACCTAGGTCATAATAGTTAATGTGATTATTTGTCAATTCTTTGACAAGTTTTAGCCCACACCAACCAATAAAGTTATTGGTATTTTTTTCTATCATCGCCCAACGTCCAATGCCGTTGTCTATATATTGTTTTCTAATAAAAGCTATGATGTTGTCAGTTTGTTCGATTGTCTGAACCGGTTTATTTCCTAAATAAGTATTTACGTCTGGGTCAGAGTCAATTGCAAACAAACCATTACGGTCGGTAGGTAATATTTCTCGTAAAATTAAACGCTCAGTTTCTGCGAATTTTTCCATTGTTGTCTTGTCTTTTAGCTTCCGCATATCGTTTTCGGTTTGCTTCAGGCTGTATTGAAACCGATGTCTACTAAAATGGTTAAATAAAGATAATAATGTTTGTTGTTTTTACAAAAATGAAAAACTTGTCTGCAGAAACTTTTTGCAAAAGCTATTATCTCGTTTGTGCATATTTGGGCTTGATTGCTGTTATGTGTATGTGCTTAATTGTCTAATCGTTTAGTTCTTATATCAAATGTGCCATTGTCATTATATAACCCTAACTCCGTAAACGTCCCAATCCCTTTGAAGTAGTTGTAAATATCTGTAATTCAGCGATTTAATTGACTTATTTTAAATAATTTTTATCTATAGAATCAGAGTTTGGAATTATAAAAAAACTTGGTTTATTTGAAGAAAGATTGTTTGTTCTATTAAACGGAAAAATATTTTGACAATTTATCTAAGGTGACTCTAATATGAATTAATTCATTTTTGTTTCTGGCAGCCTTTTGTATTATTATTCTTAACTTTTAAGCTTGAAACTTCGACTAACTATATTTCTATTCATTCCCCTTTTTTGTTTTTCACAAAAGCGAATGACTTCATTTGAAGTTATTGAGGATTTATATTCAAAAGGACATCAAGATTCTGCAACATCACTTTTACAGCAAAATATCCAATTTCTTAAAGATAAGCCTAATGAAATTATTGATTTATCACAATCCTATAACTTATTAGGGGATTTATATCTTAAAACAAATGAATTTGAAGAGGCTTTGTCTATATGGAACCAAAACAGAAAATTGATAGAAAAGGCTTTTGGTCAAGAATCTGTTTACATGGCTGAAATATATTCAGCCTATTCAAAATACTATAGCTTTTTAATAAAACTGGATAGTTCGTATTATTATTCAAATAAAGCTATCAATTTATTCAGAAGAACTCATTCTACAGATATACCTGCTTATAAAATATACAGGCAATATGCATTTGCCTCTAAAATTTATTATGAAAAGGAAGATAAATTCGAATCTAGAAAAACTGCTCGAATACTTTTAGATTCAGCTTTATACTATAACAAGAATCTAAATAAGGATAATG
>JBBIUW010000238.1:0-5001 GCA_037440045.1 Sphingobacteriaceae bacterium | reverse complement strand
CTTTTATAGACGGCTATTTTTTTTATAAAAAAATCTTCTTTTTTGTTTTTTAGAATAGAAAAAAGGTTATATTTGCACTCTCATTTTTAAATGAGAAGTTCGGGATGTAGCGTAGCCCGGTATCGCGCCACATTTGGGATGTGGAGGTCGTCAGTTCGAATCTGGCCATCCCGACACTTAAAAGCCTAGAGAAATCTAGGCTTTTTTATTTCACATTTTTCAGAGTCATTTTTTGCTTTTTAATAAATGGTTTACTATTATTTGTAGCAAAACGATAACTGTAATTGCCTTATTTTATTGCTATTTTTCATAATGCTACAAATTATAGCAATCAATTGCCTGAATTTTGATTTAGCTTTGTAAAGAATTTGAGAATGTTATCAAGTTGTTAACCCCTCTCAAAATTAAATACGTAATTTAAAACAATAAAATAAATATCATGGCAAAGAAAACAGACGATTCAGTTGAAACTATTGACAAAAAAGCAATAGGCAGCGAGAAATTAAAAGCGTTACAATTAACATTAGATAAGTTGGAAAAAACTTATGGAAAAGGAACTGTAATGAAATTAGGAGACACAACAATAGAACCAATGGATTCTATATCAACTGGTTCGTTAGGTCTTGATATCGCTTTAGGAATTGGAGGATTACCTAGAGGACGTGTTGTTGAAATTTATGGACCTGAATCATCAGGTAAAACAACATTAGCTATTCATGCTATTGCTAATGTGCAAAAAGCTGGTGGAATTGCTGCTATTATAGATGCTGAACATGCATTTGACAGAACTTATGCTGCTAAATTAGGAGTGGATATTAAAAGTTTATTAATCTCTCAGCCAGATAACGGAGAACAAGCATTAGAAATTGCAGATAATTTAATTCGCTCAGGTGCTGTTGATTTAGTAGTAGTGGATTCGGTAGCGGCATTAACTCCAAAAGCTGAAATTGAAGGAGAAATGGGAGATAGCAGAATGGGTTTACAAGCACGTTTAATGAGCCAAGCTTTACGTAAATTAACTGGTACTATTAATAAAACTGGTTGTTGTTGTATCTTCATTAACCAATTACGTGAAAAAATTGGTGTAATGTTTGGAAATCCAGAAACTACAACAGGAGGTAATGCTCTTAAGTTTTACGCTTCTGTTCGTTTAGATATTAGAAGAGTAAGTCAAATTAAAGATGGAGATACTGTAAGTGGTAATAGAACGCGTGTTAAGGTCATTAAAAACAAATTAGCACCTCCTTTCCGTATGGCCGAATTTGATATCGTTTTTGGAGAAGGAATTAGTAAAGTTGGTGAAATTATTGATATTGGAGTTGATAAAGGAATTATCAAAAAAAGTGGATCATGGTTTAGTTATGACGAGACTAAATTAGGACAAGGAAGAGATTCTGTTAAAGCTATTTTCGCTGAAAATCCTGATTTAGCTCAAGAAATTGAAGATAAAATTATAGCTGTTTTAAAAGAAGAAGCCGACAACGTTTAAGAATTTAAGATTTTTGTTAATGAAATCCATCAGTATGCCAACTGATGGATTTTTTATTTTATCTCAACTAATAAGTCAGATTTGTAAATGTCCTCAGGAGAAACCATGGGCTCATCTAATGGAATCTTGTTTTTATATTTTTCATTTAATTTTTCTTTTACTAATGGATGACTCAAGTCAAAATCCCTTAACTTTCTAGTCTTGCAAAGCTCAATTTGTAAGGCATTTTTATATAATTTATAAACGAGCTCACTGCAATAAATTCTTTCGTCACTCCAGTTAAAAGCTTCATCATAATCCTTATTCTCAAATTTTGCAAATTGAGTTTTAAGATTATTGATATCTTCTACAGATAATGATTTATTATTTAATCGTTTGACTAATCCTTTTCCACGAGTATTAAATTCTTCTAAACTCGTTTTTTTTACAGGCTGAATAGCTTCATAAACAACCCATTTATTGTTT
The DNA here is from genome assembly GCA_037440045.1 of Sphingobacteriaceae bacterium. Classification (GTDB taxonomy): domain Bacteria; phylum Bacteroidota; class Bacteroidia; order B-17B0; family Aurantibacillaceae; genus UBA4416. The sequence continues at coordinate 3,047 of JBBIUW010000238.1, read as the reverse complement.
TCAAAAAATAGTATGCCGCAGTGGTTAAATTTACTATGAGTAGCTAATTGAATGGCTTTTCCTGTTTGTCCACTTGTAGTTTGAAATATAATATCACCATCTTTGTATGTGTTGTTTTGTGTAAAACTAAATGCTATAATCGTGCTTATAAATACCAGTAATATTGATGTTTTTCTCATAAATGTGTAATTTAATTTTTAAGTAAATAGTTGTAGTGTATAGTTGATTTAACTTGGTATACAACGTGTAACTTAAACGTAAGTTACATGAAATTTTACTTTTTCATCTTCTTTAACATAATATTTGAAACAAATAGCTTTAATTATCATGTAGGAATATTTGATAAGTAGAAAAATGGCAATAAAACTACCGCCTTATATTTTTACATCTGAAACTTATTTATATTACTCTTAAAATTTCAGAAAAATCGGTTACAAAACCTTTTTTTATTGATAGATAATGTAACTTTGCATGAATTATAAGTTATAAGCGAAAAACAAGTTTTATGCAAAAATATTATTTCCTATTATTTTTATTCATCGTTAGTTTTTTTACTAATGCTCAAACACAAACAGATGCTAATGGTAAAAAACAAGGCTATTGGAAAAAGAAAGACGAGAAAACAAATAAATTAATTTATGAAGGTTTATTTAAAGATGATAAACCCCAAGGAATATTTAAGTATTACTATCCTCATGATACAATAAAAGCTATTATGAATTTTAAGCAAGATGGTAAAATTGCTTATTCAACCATGTTTCATCCTACGGGTAAAAAAATGGCTTATGGTAAATATATTGGAGAAGATAAAGATTCTGTTTGGACATATTTTGATGAAAAAGCAGTTTTAATATCTAGAGAAACATATAGCAAAGGAAAAAAAGATGGAATGGAATACGTTTATTTTCCAGATGGAGTTGTAAGTGAAGAACGAAAATATAAAGCTGGTAAAATGGATGGCCCATTTAAATTGTATTATGATAAAAATTTAGTTAAAAGTGAGGGTGTTTATGTAAATGGACAATTAGATGGTAAAAATGCTTTTTATTTCCCAAATGGTGTAACTGCGGCAGTTGGTTATTATAAAAATGGCTATAAAACAGGACCTTGGATTTATAGAGATAAAACAGGAAAAGTAAAGGAAAAAGAATTATATAAACCAGGAGGAAAATTAGCCACTGCTAAAGAAACTGAAGAGTTTTTTAATAAAAATAAAACTACCGACGAAAAACCAAAAACAGTAGAAACTAAAACAACAACTACAATAAAACCTAAAACAACAGCAAAACCTAAAACAACTAAGTAAATTATACGTATTGTTTTAAGGTTAACAATGAGATAATAAATTAACATGAGTAAAAACGGAAAAGTATTGGTGGCAATGAGTGGGGGAATTGATAGTTCTGTTGCTGCTATGATGTTACACGAGCAAGGGTATGAAGTGATTGGAATTACTATGAAAACGTGGGACTATGAATCTTCAGGAAGTAGTAAAAAAGAAACAGGTTGCTGTAGTTTAGATAGCATCAATGATGCTAGATCAATGGCTGTTACATTTGGTTTCCCACATTATATTTTAGATATAAGAGGAGAATTCGGCGAACACATAATCAATAATTTTGTAGAAGAATATTTAGCTGGCCGCACACCTAATCCTTGCGTATTATGTAATACTCATATTAAATGGGAAGCATTACTTAAGAGAGCGGATATGTTAGATTGCGAATTTATAGCTACTGGACATTATGCTCAATTAAGAGAAGAGAATAATAGAAAGGTAATATTTAAAGGCTTAGATCATACAAAAGACCAAACATACGTGTTGTGAAGCGAACTATGTTTCCTTTAGGTGGCTATAAAAAATCAGATATTAAGCAAATGGCTAAAGATGCTGGATTTATAGATTTGGCAAATAAAAGCGAGAGTTATGATATTTGTTTTGTTCCAGATAATGACTACAGAGCATTTTTAAAACATCGGTTACCAAATTTAGAAGCTAGTGTTGAAGGAGGAGATTATATTTTCAAAGGAAAAAAAGTAGGTAAACACAGAGGTTATCCTTTTTATACAATAGGACAGCGTAAAGGATTAGATATCGCAATGGGAGACCCTGTTTTTGTAAAAGAAATTATTCCTGAAACTAATACTGTGGTATTAGGAGATTTAGAAGATTTAAAGGAAATGGAAATTAATGTTCGTGATTTTAATTTAATTAAATATGAAACATTACCAACTGATTATGTGGCTTTGACAAAAATACGATATAAAGACTCTGGCCGCTTAAGCACTATAAATCAAGTAGATGATAAATTAAATATTGTTTTTCATGAGTCTGCTACTGGAATTGCTCCTGGGCAGAGTGCTGTTATTTATGAAGGAGATGATTTGATAGGCGGAGGATTTATTGACAGAAAGCCTTTAATACCACTATCATAAAAAAATAAAACGTTTTTTTAAATGCCTATCAAAATCTTGATAGGCATTTTTGTTTTTCCAGTTTTATTAAAAAACCAACCACTTACCTAAAAATTCCTGCCACTTACCTATTTGCACCAACCTTTAGCTTTTGTGGAGGTATAATTGATTAGTTAGTAAATAAATCATCAAAAAATATAAAATTATGAAAACTTCAATTTTAAATATTAAAAACAAAGGGATTTTGTTTTTAATTGTACTATTAACATTAAGTACATCTGCATTTTCTCAAAATAAAATTGTAGCAATGATTTCTTCTATTAACTACAATTTTGCTTTACCAGTAGCTTGTGTTTTTGGCTTAGCAGTCTTTTTATTTTCAGCATTTTTAAAGCAAAAAAACCATTGATTGTAAAATAGTTTTTGTTTTGTTTATTAAAAGCCCCATAAGACAACAAGTCTTATGGGGCTTTTAATATTTTTTATAATTATTTATTATTGATAGAACTAAATAATAATGTTTCAAGAAATAAAATAATTTTTTTATCATCTTGATCTTTTGCAAAATCTGTTAGGGCAGGTAAATTTTGCATGAAAAATTTTTGAGAATGAGCCATCTCTAATAATGTACT
>JBBIUW010000237.1:0-5041 GCA_037440045.1 Sphingobacteriaceae bacterium | reverse complement strand
ACTAACTAATTGATCATCGATATATAATTCGCCTTTATAGTCTGTATCCATAGTTGATAATATATACAACAAGGTTGATTTTCCACTTCCCGATTTTCCAATCATGGACAAAAACTCACCTTTTTTTACATCAAATGAAATGTTTTTTAAAACCTGAAATTCAACAGGGTCATAAAAATATTTATCTACATTTTTTGTTTCTAGGATTGTCATCTTTATTTTCTTAAAATTTCAACTGGATCAACATTTGCTGCTTTTTTTGCTGGTATAAAACCTGCAAAGAATGTAATTACCAAACCTATTAATATTCCCTGAATGTATTTTAAAGGCTCATAATTAATTGGGAAATATCCAATATCTCCACCAATATATACATTTTTAAGAATGGTAATAAGAACTGATGCCATTAAAACACCTCCAATCACTCCTAAAACGCCTATGGTTACCGCTTGTGTTACAAATATTCTGATGACATCTTTCCCTTTAAATCCGATGGCTTTTAAAATAGCAATGTCATTAATTTTTTGAGAAACGGTCATATTTAAAATATTATAAATACCAAAGCCTGCCACTAACAAAATTGTTAGCGATACAAATGTGATAATGATTTTACGCATTTTGTTAGCTGCCATTAATGTTTCATTTGCTTGCTTCCATCCCTCCGCTTTATAACCTGTTATATCCGATAACCTACTTGCTATAACTTCCGCATTTTCAGGGTCTTTTATATTAACATTAATATCGGTTATATAACTAGTGCCTTGTTTTAGTAATTGCTGTGCTGCCGAGATATTGATGTATGATTTTGATTTATCGGTATTAGAATTATTAGTTTTAAATATTCCTATAACTTTAAAAGTTCGGTTAATCCCTTTTGAAGATGTGAGATTTAAGTTATCGTTAATTCTTAAATTCATTTTATCAGAAATACCACTACCTATAACAATACCATTAGGATTAGATTTTAATAAATCAAAATTACCTTCTACCATAAACGATTTAATATCATACATCATATTTGCCTCATCTGGTTTTACGCCCACGGCCAATCCAGATATTTGGGACTTTCCATTATTATAAAAAACACTGCTATTTACCTGAGGGGTTACTACAATAACTTCTTTTTGTTTTAATATAGTTTCAATCACTAAATTGGGATTAATAATGGTGTTATTAATCGGAACAACTTTTGGATTCACGATTAAAGAAGTAGCCTTACCATCATTTAACAACGCTTTGCTAATCTCATCATCTTTATATACTCTAATATGCGCTGTTGATTTAAACACTGATGTGGTAGAACTTCTATCAAACCCCACCATCATGCTATTCATGAAAATATAAATCGACATTCCTAATAAAACTCCTAATACTGCCACAGCAGTAAGTTTTTTATTAGAAACTATATATGTTTTAGCAATTAACGAATTAATATTCATAATATTAAGGTTTTAAAGGCAAAATAATATCATCCTGACTAATCCCTTCTAATACTTCTACATACTCAGTTGAGATGATACCGGACTTAATAATAACAGGCTCATTCTTTCCTTTCACATTTACTTTATTTCCAAAACCTAAATAGTGCCGAGGGATCAGCAAAGCATTTTTCTTTTCGTTTACTAATATGTTAGCCTCTAATTGAGTACCAAATAAAGAACCATTTAATGCCTCATCAAAATCTACCTTACAAATAAATGATTGTGTTTGCTGATCATAGGCAGATAAGATCTCAGTTACTTTACCATTATAAACAGTGTTTTTATCAGTATTAAGTTTAACATAAACTGCCTGACCTAATTTTACTTTTGCAATACTGTTTTCGTCAACATTTAATACAGCTTGTATTTTTTTATCGTTGGCAATGGTAGCAATCATATCACCTTTACGAACATAGTCTCCCGTAGTTTTATACTTTTTAATAATTGTACCACTTTCGGTTACAATAATTTTATTGTAGTTAAGTAAAACCTGGTTGTTTTTAAACTGACCCTGTGCATTTATTTGTTGTTGTTTAGCTTGTTGCAAAATAACATCTGCTTGCTTTTTTAAAGCATTGTAGTTCGATAATGAATTTTTTGCATTAAGCTGTGCATTTTCATACTCCACTTTCGAAACACTTTGAGTTTCATAAAGACGCTTATAACGTTCCTCCTGAGTTTTATCCTGCTGATATTTATTTTCGGCAAATAAAATATTTTGCTGTATTTGCTGTAAAGCAGGAGAATTGATATTTAAATTCTCGTTGCTAATAGCTAATTGACTTTGAGAAGTTTGTGTATTAATGGAATTCATTTGATTATCGATAGTAGCTAAACTATCTCCTTTGACAACCTTGTTCCCTATTTCAAAATCAGCATTCTGCAAAACACCATCCGTTAATGCAGTTAAATTATAAGAATCATCCCATTCTAATTGCCCTGATGCAAAAACTAATTCTTTAATATCTTGCACTAAAGGTTTTACTTCTTTATTATTTGAGCAAGAAGCAACAAATAATGTAATGGATAAAATGAGTATTTTCTTCATATTAAAATTTATTATTAATGTCTATTTTATTTTTATTGAAACTGATATTTGCTAATGCAACAACCAGATTTAACTTACTTACCAGCATATCATTTTGTGATATCAATAATTTATCAAGCGATAAAACATTTTCTTTAAACTGATTATAGTTTTTATCGTAAGTATCTTTTTTGAGTGACACAATTTTCTTATAGTTATCAACCTGTTTCAATGCTTTCTCATAATCCAGTAATAATTGTTGGTTCTTTATGTCATTTTCTTTAACAGCATGTTCCTCGCTATTACTCAATATTTTCACCTGAATACTTTTATTTCTGGTATTAGCTATTCTTTGAGTAGTAGGTAAATCTAAATTTAATTTTAGGCCTAGGTAATTAAAATTAGTATTGTTTGATTTGGAACTAAAAAAGGATTCGTTACTTAAATTTTGCCAACTGAAAGAAGACACAAAGGACAGGGAAGGTAAATTTTGATATCTTAAGGATTTATACTCTTGCTTGGCTAACAGTTGTTGTAAATGCGTATTCTCTACATCCAAATTATTTTTTGTCTGTGTTATAACACTTGAGTTTTCATAGTTCCAGATACTTTCTGTGACTTCGCTGGTAGTTTGATTTTCGAAAAACAAATTCAATAACTGATATTGAATTTTTAAGTTAACTTCTAGCTGCTCAAGCTTATCTTTAATAGAAATTACATTTACTTCCGCCTCATTCACATCTTGTTTTCTAACTAAACCTTCATTAAATTTTTGTTTGATAATAGTTTGTATACTATCTGCCAATAATAAATTCTCTTGTAACACTTCTTTTTGTCCATTAAACGAAAGTATGTTTGAGTATATAGAATTGATTTTATAATACAATTGTTGCTCGTTGATTTTATTTTGATTATCAACTAACTGTTCATTTATTTTAGAAAACTTTACTTGTGCGAGGTTTGAAAAATTAAATAATTCAAACTGTGGCATAATTGCAAACGTTGATACATACTGCTGACCAATTGTAACTTGTTTAAATGTTCCCGCAGGACCTCCAAATGCTTCAGCAGGTAAAAAACTTACTTGCTGATTCATATTATCTAATGCCTGAATAGTAGTTGGTACCCGCGGATTAAATACATTACCTACTGCTGCTTTTTTTGTAAGCTCAGCTATATATTTTTGTAATTCGGCATTTATAAATAAATAATTTTTATTTTTTGCCAAATCAAATACTTCATTAATAGATAAAAATTTAATTGGTTCTTGACCTTGAATTTTAGACACAACTATACTTAATAATAAAGCTATAGCTATTTGATGATTTTTTATCTTCCTCATATACAATTTAATTATCTATTACCCATTTGGGTAAAATTAGGTTAAAAAATTATTTTCTTAAAGAATCTTTTATAAAACCTTTAATGTGTTCTCTGCGTTCATTCATTAATTTAAAAAATTCTTTATTATCTAATCCTATTAAAACCTGAATCATTGGTTTACCAACAAAAGGAAATAATATCATAGATATCATATTCATAAACAAATGCTTGGGATCTATTGATTTAATTTTTCCTTTATCTATCTCTTTCTGAACGGAGTCAATAAATCTAGCAAACACATTATTAATTTCTCCACTTAAATATTTTTTAATAAATCTATCCGAATCTTTATTTAATTCGGTTATCACAAAACGAGGGAGAGACGAATTACGCATCAAGAGATTCATATAACTATCAATAATTAAGTCTATTTTTTCTTCTAAAGAAATCTCCATTTTTAAAATAGAATTAATATTACCACTCATACGTTTGATAGCCATGTTAAAAATAGCATCAAACAGGGTATCTTTGCTTTTAAAGTAATAATGTAACAAGCCTTTATTAATACTTGCTTTATCCGCTATTTCTTGCATTCTTGCGCCATCAAAACCTTTCTCATGAAATACAAGCTCTGCGGCATCTAAAATTTTTTGTTCAGTTGTATTATCCGATATATTATTCACAGCGTAAATATACACATTTTTACCCAAATGGGTAAAAATATAAAAAAATATAAGGATGAGTAATTCTCATCCTTATATTTTTTAAATTAAAGCAACGTTGAAGGACAAACGTAATCTGTTACTTTAAATAAATTACTAGCTTTTAAGGCATTAAAACCGCCTGCTACATCAATTAAGTTGTTATACCCTCTAGCTTTTAAGGTTGATATAAATACCATTGAACGGTAACCTGAAGCACAATGCACATAATACGTTTTGTTTTTATCAATCTTAGTCATGCTATCATTAATAAAATCTAAAGGAGCATTCATCGCATCTAAAACATGCTCGCTATTGTACTCGCTTGCTTTTCTAGCATCAATAATATTAACCTTTTCTTTTTTAGCAATTTCAGCTAACTCTTCTGCACTTACCGAATGAATTTGATCGATATCTTTATTAGCCGCTGTCCAGGCTTCAAATCCTCCTTTTAAGTAACCCAATGCGTTATCATAGCCAACACGAGCTAAACGTGTAATCACTTCCAT
>JBBIUW010000236.1:0-5054 GCA_037440045.1 Sphingobacteriaceae bacterium | reverse complement strand
AGAAATATTGCCCTTGCCATAATTATTGAAAAATGCGGAGGAAATCCAGCTCTATTATTTAAAACATAAAAATGGTCGGAATTTCTTCCGACCATGAATGCTAGATATAGCGGCTTTTTTATGGATTTAAAATTAAATACCTTTTGGATAACACATAAAATATTTTGTGACCTTTTTACTCAACATTTTTATATTCAATTGGTCTGATGCTTTGGCAACATCTATTAACTCTCCGTTTTTATGTAAGATGTTGATTTGAACCTTTGATGAATTGTAAGCACTGTTGTTAACGCTTTCGGCAAATACAAAATACTCCGATTCTTTTTTTGTTAAATTATATTTCTTCATCACCTTTTCCTGAATTTGATTTTTATAAGTAGGTGTGAAATTTTTATTCTGTAATTCTATTTTGTATAAGTTTCTGTCAATTAGGTTTTTACATAAGGTTGCTAAAACAATATCTTTATGATTTATCCATGCTTTTACAGAAGCCATAATATCATAATCATCGAGCAATACAAATTGTTGCAATAGTTCAGGATTTTTTACAAAGTCTTTTTTACTAAAATTATTTTTTAAAAATAAAGATAGAGCGGGGGTGGCAAATAAATCTTCGCCAGCTAATGATAATTCCTTCGCACGTTTCAAAACATTTACTAATAATTTCTCAGCACTTAAAACCGTTTTATGTAAATATACTTGCCAGTACATTAAACGACGTGCTATTAAAAAACTCTCTACACTATAAATACCTTTTGCTTCTACTACTAAATTTCCATCTTTCACATTCAGCATTTTAATAATACGATCGCTACTTACAACACCTTCCGAAACTCCTGTAAAAAAACTATCTCTATTCAAATAGTCTAATCGGTCCATATCTAACTGACTCGATACTAATTGGTGCAAGAATTTTTTTGGATGTTCGTTTTTAAATATCTTAATAGCTAAACTCAATTTTCCTTTAAAGGCTTTATTTAATTCATCCATTAGCATGGCCGAAATATCTTCGTGATGAATACCTTTAACAATTGTATGTTCCAATGCATGAGAAAATGGACCATGTCCCACATCATGCAATAAAATAGCTACAATAGTCGCTTTCGATTCTTCATCTGTAATTTTAATATCTTTTGATTTTAAAACTTGCAAAGCTTCTGTCATTAAATACATAGCTCCAATGGCATGATGAAAACGTGTATGTAATGCACCAGGATATACTAGATTAGTTAATCCTAATTGCTTTATTCTTCGTAAACGTTGAAAAATAGGGTGGTTAATTAAATCATGAACCAAATCGTTTGGTAAGGTTACAAAACCATAAATAGGGTCATTTATTATTTTTCGTTTATTTGAAACCATGTTTTTTGAAAGATTTTGATATTCGCTAAAGCATCAAATTTACTATTTTAAACTGCTTTTATACTAAAATTAGTAGTATAAATAGCTCATAAATGATTATTTTTGTCCTTCATTTTTAAAATAGCGTTATGCCAAAAATATCTACAAAGGCAATTGAAATGCCTTCTTCTCCAATTCGTAAATTAGTTCCATTTGCAGAAGCAGCAAAAAAACGTGGTACAAAAATCTATCACTTAAACATTGGACAACCAGATATTGAAACGCCTGAGTCTTTTTTAAATGCTGTAAAAACTGCAGACTTTAAAGTGCTAGAGTATAGCCATAGTGCTGGTAATGAAAGCTACCGTAAAAAATTATGTAATTACTACAAATCATACAATATCAATATTGATGCTAGCGAAGTAATTATTACTTGTGGTGGTTCTGAAGCTATTGAAATCACTATGAAAACTTGTTTTAACGAGGGCGATGAAGTGATTATTCCTGAGCCATTTTATGCTAACTACAATGGCTTTTCTACTGCGGCAGGCGTAAAAGTTGTTCCTGTTAGAAGTTACATTGAAACTGGTTTTGCTTTACCTCCAATTAGCGATTTCGAAAAAGTAATTACTCCAAAAACTAAAGGGATTATGATTTGTAATCCTGGTAACCCAACAGGTTACTTATATTCAAAGGCAGAATTAGAAGCATTACGCGACTTAGTAAAAAAATACGACTTGTATTTATTAAGCGATGAAGTGTATCGTGAATTTTGCTATGATGGAAAAGAATATGTTTCTGTAATGCATTTAGAAGGTATTGAAAATAATGTAGTTTTATTAGACTCTATCTCTAAACGTTATAGTGCTTGTGGGGCTCGTATTGGTGCAATGATTAGTAAAAACAAAGAAGTAATGGCAGCAGCTATGAAATTTGCTCAAGCTCGTTTATCACCTCCAAGCTACGGACAAATAGGAGCAGAGGCAGCATTAGATACTCCTAAAGAATACTTTGAAGGAGTGAAAACAGAATATATTGCTCGTAGAGATTATGTGATTGAAGAAATCAATAAAATTGATGGTGTATTTTGTCCTAAACCGAGTGGCGCATTTTATTGTATAGCTCGTTTACCAATCGATAACTCTGATAAATTTTGCCAATGGTTATTAGAAGAGTTTTCCTTTAACGGACAAACTGTAATGATGTCTCCAGCTTCAGGTTTTTACTCAACGCCAGGTGCAGGTACTAACGAGGTGCGTTTAGCTTATGTTTTAAATAAAGAAGATTTGAAAAATGCAGTTATTTGTTTAAAAGAAGCACTAAAAGTGTATCCAGGAAAAACAAATTAATAGAACGCTGATAACGCGGATTAACACAAATAAAAACGCTATGTTTTAACAGGTATAGCGTTTTTATATTTAAATTTTCTTTCTCTTTACTTTTTTCCTTGACGAAAAAAGTAACAAAAAAGTCAAGCACGAACGCCAAATCCGTTTTACTTCCCTCAAAAAACCTTCGCAATTCCGCCAGTAAAACTAGGATCTCGCACCGTTCGTGCACGCCAGCCGCACCCTTATTAACGTATGTGTTAGTAAATAAAAAAAAACATAATTATCAGCGTCATCAGCGTTCCATTACCATATTAAACTAATGCCACTCTGACTGTAATTTTATGCAAATGTCAGCCTTTTTAGAGATGGTATGTTTTTGGAGTAACCTTGGGCAATGAGAAAATTTCCATTTGCAGAATTAATTTCTGTTATAAAATATCCAGTATTGTTTTTAGTTGTTATATGGCTAATATTTTGGGCAGATAATTACTGGAATTTGGATTTGTACTCACTAGGAATAAGCCCTCGCACCATCAGTGGTTTAAAAGGTATCTTATTTGCACCTTTAATACATGGCGATTTAAATCATATTCTCAATAATAGTTTGCCTGTTTTAATATTAGGGTCAATGATTTTTTACTTCTACAAGCCCATTGCTTGGCAATCTATTACTTGGATTTATATTGTAAGTGGTATTTGGTTATGGGTTGGTGGTCGTAATAATGATGTTATTACAAATTATCATTTTGGAGCCAGTACTTTAATTTATGGTTTTTCCACTTTTTTATTTTTTAGCGGTGTATTTCGTAAACATAAACAACTCATGATGGTATCTGCTTTTGTAGTGTTTACCTACGGAAGCATTACATGGGGTATATTTCCAATTGATAGGACTATGTCTTGGGAAGGACATTTATTTGGTTCCATATCTGGTATTTTAGTTGCTTATAGTTACCGTAAAGACGGGCCACAACCAATTATTTATCAATGGCCAGAAGAAGAAAGAGATTTAGAAGCAGAGTATAATCAACAATTACTTCATGAGCAACAGCAAGCGGAATTTGAAAAAATGATGATGGAGCAAAATAATAAACCATCCTTAGATCCTTTTCATATTGTTTATCATTACAAAGAGAATGACGAAGCAAAGCCTACAGAACCAAAAGAATAACCTATCAGACTGAGTGTAGCAGAAGACTTTTTGGAATTTAAGTTTCGATTTTTTTAACAGAAAAAATTGAGTATATTTGCCCGAATTTTAACACCGAAAATTCATTCTTATGGCATCAACACTTTTAGCAAACAAATTTGCTCCCGAAGGTTTAACTTATGATGATGTTTTATTAGTTCCTGCTTACTCTGAAGTGTTACCTCGCGAGGTAAATATTTCAAGTCAATTTACTAAAAACATCCGTATTAATTCTCCAATTGTTTCAGCAGCTATGGATACTGTTACTGAGTATCAAATGGCTATTACAATTGCACAAGAAGGAGGAATTGGCGTATTACACAAAAACATGACTATTGCCGACCAAGCAATGCATGTTCGTAAAGTAAAACGTAGCGAGAGTGGAATGATTGTAGATCCATTAACTATCATTCAAACGGCATCAATTAGTGACGCTTTGGCTATAATGGCAGAAAATAAAATTGGTGGTGTACCGGTTGTAGATGCAGATAAAAAATTTGTTGGGATTGTAACTAACCGTGATTTACGTTTTGAGAAAAATTTAAAACGTTTGGTAAAAGAAGTGATGACTCCTGCTAGTAAAGCTGTTACAGCTAAACAAGGGGTTACTTTAAAACAAGCAGAAGAAATTTTACAAGATCATAAAATTGAGAAATTACCAATTTTAGATAAGAACAATCGATTAATTGGTTTAATAACTTATAAGGATATTATTAAGATTAAAGTTCGCCCTAATGCCGCTAAAGATGATAGAGGTAGATTACGTGTTGCTGCTGCAGTTGGTGTTACAGCTGATACAATGGAACGAGTGGATGCTTTAGTTGAAGCTGGAGTAGATGCAATTATTATTGATACTGCTCACGGACATTCGAAAGGTGTTATTTTAAAATTAAAAGAAGTAAAAAAGAAATACAAAGACTTACAAGTTATTGTTGGAAATATTGCTACTGGTGAAGCGGCTTTAGCTTTAATGAAAGCAGGTGCTGATGGCGTAAAAGTGGGTATTGGTCCTGGATCAATTTGTACTACTCGTGTTATTTCAGGTGTTGGTGTTCCTCAATTAACTGCTATTATGGAAGTGGCTTCTGCATTAAAAGGCAAATTACCAATTATTGCAGATGGTGGTATTCGTTACACTGGCGATATTGTAAAAGCAATTGCAGCTGGTGCTCATACCGTTATGATGGGTGGTA
>JBBIUW010000235.1:0-5063 GCA_037440045.1 Sphingobacteriaceae bacterium | reverse complement strand
AATAACGCTTGTCCCTCGTTTTCAGCGGCAGCTTTTAAATTGTTACTTGCCACCACTTTAGCCATTGAACGCATCACTTCTTCATCAAATGTAATATCATTTAATTGCAAATCAATTAAGTGGTAACCCCACTCTTCTAGCATCACATCTAATTGTTCTTTTACGGCCTCAACAATATCTCGGCGTAATGATAAAACTTCTGATTGCTTTTTTGTAGCAACAAACGCTCTTACCGAACCTTCAATGGAACGAACCAACGCTTGCATTAAATTCTTATCATCCACAAATTTAAAAGCTACATTTTTAATAGATTCTTCTTGCTGATTAACAACAGCATACAATAACATGGCTGTAAAATTTACATTTGCTTGATCAATGGTAACTGCCTGAAACCCTAATTCGGCACTTCGGTTTTGAATGGATATTTTTTTATACACCTTTTCAATAAAAGGAATTTTAAAATTTAAACCTGGTGTTAAAATTCGTCTGTACTTTCCAAATACAGTTATAACGGCTACTGTACCTTGCTGCACAGTTACAAAACTTAAAAAAAGTGTTAGTACAACAAACACTACAAATAAAATAAAGAATGGCATAGTTTTTAATATTAAATTGTTTACGTAAATTTAATCATCCAAAGCAAAAAACAAAATATTATTTTATGAACGGTATCATGCGTTTACTAATAACATGGATGTTATGTTTTTATGCTGGTTTTGGATTCTCACAAAAAGATACTGCTAAAACAAAAAACAATGAAGCTGATTTATATAAATCGGCTTGTAAACTCATGGACTCTGCCAAATATAAAGAAGCCATTGTTTTATTTAAGAAAGCAATAAAAGTTAAACCAGATTACACGGAAGCTTTTAATAAAATGGCGCTTGCTAAAATTAAAACACAGGATTATAAAGGTGCCGAAAAAGACTTGCAGTCAGCGGCTAAAATAACACCTGATAATTTCGAAAGTCAAAAAACAATGGGGATTTTATATTATGAAACTAAGAAATACAAAGAAGCAAAAGCCTGCTTAGATTCTGCCGTAAAACTTAATAGTGATGACCCTGAATTATTTTACTACAAAGCTAAATTAATGTTTGAAGGAAAAGCTTATAAAAATGCATTGGATGCTTGTGCTACTGCCTTAGAGCTTAATTCCAAATATTTAGATGCGATATTGTTGAAGGGTGAGATTAGATTTGCCATGAAAGATTACAATTACTGTATTAAAGAATTAACAGAAGCTATCAAACTAATACCTTCTACCAATCCTAGATACGAAGCTTATAAAACAAGAGCAAAATCCAGATTTGAAATTGGAGATTATAAAAATGCAGTTAATGACTGGAATGTGTACATAGATGCCTTTCCGGAAGAAGAAGGCGCTTTGGTTGCAAGAGGTGCCTGTAAAATAGAAACAGGGGACTATTCTGGAGCTATTGCTGATTTAGACGAAGCCATTAAGTTAAACCCTAAAAATCCGGTAAGTTATAATTACAGAGGAGTAGCTAAAGGTGAAAACAAACAATTTGTTGAAGGATTAAAAGATATTGATTACGCTATCAAATTAAAATTTGATTATGCGGCAGCCTTTGTAAACAGAGCTGCTATAAAATTTGCAAGTAAAGACAAACGAGGCGCTTGTGATGATTTAAACAAAGCTGATAGCTTGGGCGATGAAATGGCGATTAAGTTAATTGAAACCTACTGTAAACAATAAATAAACACAAGCCTATCCAAAAATATCAATCGATTTATACAGTTTCGTATATTCGTGCTAAATTCATAATCCTGATAAAATGAGAACTGCTGTATTTAGAAAAGTAAACTTTAATTCTGCTCATCGTTTAAACAACCCCTTATTTGATGATAAGAAAAATGCTGAAGTATTTGGGTTATGTAATAATCCAAATTATCATGGACATAATTATGATTTAATTGTAAAAGTAGTTGGAGATGTTGACCCAGATACTGGCTATGTATACGATTTAAAAATACTGAACGACATCATTAAAGACGAAATTATTGAACGCTTTGATCATAAAAATTTAAACTTAGATACGATAGAGTTTAAAACATTAAACCCAACTGCTGAAAATATAGCCAGAGTGATTTATGATATTTTACGTTTAAAAATTGAATCGAAATTCGATATCGAAATTACATTGTATGAAACGCCTCGTAATTATGTTGTTTATCCCGTAAAATAATGCATTTAAAACATGTGTTAGGTTTTTTATTACTGTCTATTATCATTCATTTTTTAGGTAGTTGCACAACGGCTCATCCCTATTCCGATGACTCAGAAAAACTAGAACTAAATCCATCCCTGTTAAAAAAAGAGAATCATTTTAATAACGATACCTGTGAATTAGAAAAACTCTTTATTAAAAAAGGATTAGTAAATGTTCATCTTCTTGATTCTAATATCAGAGTTGTATTGCACTACTCTACCTCACATAATTTTTTAAACAAACCTATTTATCAAGGATTAACAGAGTGTTATTTACAATGTGATGTAGCAATAAAACTTTGTAATGCCCAATTTTATTTAAATAATCAGTTTCCAAATTACCATATTATTGTTTTTGATGCCGTGAGACCACTACATATACAAAAGCAAATGTGGAACGAACTAAAAATGCCCGCTGCCGAAAAAATAAACTACTTAGCACACCCTAATGATTTATCCTTACATAATTACGGGGCCGCTATTGATGTAGGGATTATTGGGGATAACGACGTTTTATTAAATATGGGAACTCCATTTGATTTTTTTGGAGAATTAAGTGAACCAAAACGAGAAAAAGAATTTGTGAAAAACGGTAAGCTTTCTCAAGAAGCATTAGCTAATAGATTACTCCTGCGAACAATTATGATTAAAGCTGGATTCTCTCCTATTACATCAGAATGGTGGCATTTTAATGCAACCAATAAAATAACCGCAGCCAGTAAATACGAACTTATTGATTAATTAAATGGTCTTTTTTGTGAATGTATTTACCAATTACATAATGCCCCACATAAATTAAAGGTATCAATGCTAAGGCTACCAATAATTTAAAAGCATATCCCCAGCTAGCATTTACAATAAACTCATTAAAAGGCCATTTACCAGGTAACACAAACGCAATAAATTGAACTACAAAAGTATCTACCAATTGGCTCACCATTGTGCTACCAGTAGCTCTTAACCAAATATGGCTATTCCCTGTCATTTTTTTAAACGCCCAAAACACATACACATCAATTAACTGTGAACATAAAAACGCTATTATACTACCTATAATAATCCATTGAGATTGACCAAATACAGTACTAAAAACACTATCTGATACAGGAGAAAAAGAAGTTGCAGGAATCTTTAAAGCAATGGTTAATAAGATAAACGTAAATGAAATTAACCCTACCGTGATGTAGGTTAATTTTCGTACGCCATCTTTACCATAATATTCGTTAATTAAATCAGTTAATAAGAAAATAACTGGCCATAGTATAATACCTATACTTTGTGTGAAAAGCCCAAAAAACTGAACTAGTTTTCCACCAATTAATTCGGCAACTATAGCATTAGTAATGAAAAATCCTGCTAATACTAAAAAAATAATATCCTTTCTATTTTTTAAATCCACTGTTTGTTAAATCTACACAAGAATATAAAAAATAACTATGG
Source organism: Sphingobacteriaceae bacterium (assembly GCA_037440045.1). GTDB lineage: Bacteria > Bacteroidota > Bacteroidia > B-17B0 > Aurantibacillaceae > UBA4416. Next base: position 1,390 of record JBBIUW010000235.1, on the reverse strand, counting down.
TTTGCACATTTTTATTAAATTTATACACTTGTTATGAATTATAAGAACACTTCAAATGTAAAATGGTTCTTTGTTTTACTAATAAATTTATTAGTAATCTCATTAGGGTATGCTCAAAACATAAAATTTAAACGACTTAGTATTGAGGAGGGCTTATCTGCCGTAACTGTTAATACTATATTTCAGGATTCTCAAGACTTTATTTGGATAGGAACACAAGACGGTTTAAACCGATTTGATGGTTACCATTTTAAAATTTTCAAAAATGAACCTTCTAATCCAAAAAGTATTTCTTCGAATGACGTCATTTGTGCTTTAGAAGACAAAAAAGGAGATATTTATTTTGGGAGTAATGGTGGTGGAATTTCAATTTATAATAAATATTCAGAAAATTTTACGAATTTTCGATCAAGCTTAAGTTCTAATTCTTTATCTAACAATAGTGTAAGAGATATAATTAATTTAAATGACAATGAATTATTGATTTCAACCGCTGATGGAATTAACATATTTAATAAAACTTCAAGAACATTTAAACAAATTTTCTTTAAATATTCAGAACAGGAAATTGGATTTACGAAATTTTTCAAAGATTCAAATAATAATATTTGGATTGGTACCGAGGCTAATTATATTTTTCAATATGACATTAAATCATCCTCTCTTATAAACTATCAATTGCCTTCGCACTTTTCCGACGCGGGTAAATCGAACAATAATAGTGATACTAGAAGAAAAAACATTTACAGCATAACCCAATACAAAAACAATTTAATTTGCGGGTCAGACGGAGGATTATTGTTTTTTGATTTAGATAAAAAAGAATTTCACAAAGTGTTTTCTTTTGGAGAAAAAAATAGATATAACGATAGAGTTAAGTGCTTTACATTTACAAACGATTCTTCAAAAATATTATTTGGCACATGGAAGGGTTTAGTGAAATTAAATCTAAAAGACTTCTCATATACTGTTGATTCAAAAAACGAAACATCAATTAGCTCATTATCAAGCAATAAAATCTCATGTATTTTAAAGGATAAACAAAGTAACTTATGGATTGGAACCGAGGAAAACGGGATAAACATTTATTTTAACTCTTTAAATAAATTCCCTTTTTACAATTCTAGTAATGGATTAGGAAATGATTTCGTGTATTCAATTCAACAATTAAGCAACAATAATATTTTAATAGGAACAGAAAACGGATTATACAGTTTAAATCCTATTACTAATAAAATAAGTGATTTTGATGATATATTAAAAAAACATCAAATATTTACTGTATTAAGTTTATTAGAAGATTCTCAAGGCAGAATTTGGATTGGAAGTTATGGTCAAGGGATTATTGTTTATGACCCAAAAACTAAAAAAGAAAAAGAAATACTAAGTG
>JBBIUW010000234.1:0-5069 GCA_037440045.1 Sphingobacteriaceae bacterium | reverse complement strand
ATGAAGATAAACAAGCTTTATTTAAATTAATGAGGGCTACCAAGGAAAGAATTGATTATAGGCCTGAATTGAAAAAAATTACAATTCCTACCATTGTCATCCAAGGCGAAAAAGATTTATTATTGCCTGTTCACATGGCTAATGAAGTAGCTAAAGCTATTCCTAATAGCCAGTTTAAAGTGATTCCTCATGTAGGACATACTCTTAATTTAGAGGCTGTTCCTCAGATGGTAAAAGCAATGAAGGATTTTATGGAGTAAAATATTAGTTGCTTTACGTAGTATTTTTATGAAGTGTGTGTAGTACTATCTATAAAATTAACCACATAGATACATAGATAATAGAGTCGCTGATTAAGTTGTAACATAAGAACTCATAGATCCGATAGCTATCGGATTGAAGCTTTGCTTTAATTCGCTATGTTTACTAAACAAAACAGCTATAGACATTATTAATATAAACTGAAACTATGTCTCTATGTGGTTAAAAAATAGACAAAATCCACTATTTATTTCTATTTTTGAGACTCAATAATTAAAATGAAAACAAATTTTATAGAAGAATTAAAATGGCGTGGCATTTTGCATGATGTTATGCCTGGTACGGAGGAATTACTAAATAAAGAAGTAGTTACTGGATATATTGGATTTGACCCTACAGCAGATAGTTTACATGTAGGAAGTCTTGCACAAATTATGACTTTATTGCGTTTTCAATTAGCAGGCCATAAACCTTTGGCTTTAGTTGGTGGTGCAACAGGTATGGTTGGCGATCCAAGTGGGAAATCAGCAGAACGTAATTTATTGGATGCCGATACTTTAAATAAAAATGTTGAGGGAATTAAAAAACAATTAAGTCAATTTTTAGATTTTGATTGTGGGGCAAATAGTGCGGAGTTGGTAAACAATTACGATTGGTTTAAAAATTTTTCGTTCTTAGATTTTATTCGCGATGCAGGTAAACACATTACTGTAAACTATATGATGGCAAAGGATTCTGTAAAAAACCGGATTAATGGTGATGCAGGAATGTCGTTTACAGAATTTAGTTACCAATTAATTCAGGGTTACGATTTTTACTATTTATGGAAAGAGAAGAATTGCAAAATTCAAATGGGTGGTTCTGATCAATGGGGAAATATTACTACAGGTACGGAATTTATTCGTCGTAAAGCAAGTGGCGAGGCATATGCATTAACTACTCAATTAATAAAGAAATCAGACGGCACTAAATTTGGAAAATCAGAAGGTGGAAATATTTGGTTAGACAGAGAAAAAACATCTCCTTACAAATTTTATCAATTTTGGTTAAATGTGAGCGATGATGACGCAAAATCTTATGTGCGCATTTTTACTTTATTAAATCAAACTGAAGTAGAAGAATTAGAAGTGAAACACGCTGCAGCTCCTCACGAAAGACATTTCGAAAAAGCTTTAGCAAAAGAAGTAACAACAAGAGTGCATAGTGAAGCAGATTATTTACAAGCCATCGAAACAGCTGAATTTTTATTTAAATCAAAAGCCGAAGATGTAGCTAACTTAAGTCCAGATGCTTTTGAAAAAATGTTAGGTGGTATTGATACCTTTGAAGTAACCAAAGCAGATGTTGCTAATGGAATTAATGTAGTTGATTTGTTAGTTGACAAAGCAGCAGTATTTCCTAGTAAAACTGAGGCTCGTAAAATGTTTGCAGGTAATGCGGTTAGTATTAGTAAAACTAAAGTTACAGATGTAAATGCTGTTATTAATTTAGAGACTTTTAACGGTGGAAAATACTTACTTGTAAGTAAAGGCAAAAAAGAAAATTATTTAGTGAAGTTAATTTAATGATTAAAGATATCGTAATTCCAGAAGTGTTTGATGTGGCAATTGCCATTGTTCAAGAGTTTGAAGGCTTGGATGAATACAATGCTTATGTTTTTAACTTTAAAGAAGAAAGTATAAAAAATGTATTAATCACTTCTACAGGTTATGGAGTGATTAATGATGTCAAGAAAAAAACAAGCACGCTTCGTCACTTTTTTGAAGAAATTGAAACACTTGATTATAAATTGATTGAGCCTGTATCAAAAGAAGTATTTGGATTAAGCAACGAATACTGGTTAAGTTTTACTATAAATGGTCAATTATTTGATAAACAATTTATCTTTTTACCAGAATCCATCATTGAATCTAACTTTCAAATGATTCCCTTTATTGATAAAATGGGAGTAATCATCAAATAATTCACTGTTTGTAACAAAAATCACTTTTCGGTTTTATAAATTCGTGTATATTAGTCGAAAATTATAAACTCATACAAAATGAAAGGTCGATTTTATTGGTGGAACGAATGGATGGAGCGTAAACATAAATACGCTACTGCAACTGAAAAACAATTGAATTCTGATAAATTTAATGCTATTTGTGCTGGCACAGGTTTGCCGAATATTCATCAAAAATCAACGTTTAAGTTTAAAGATGTTGCCGATGGCGCTTCACGTTTTGTAGGAAATTCTCCTTCTGGGGAAAAACCATTTGCTCGTATTTATACGCGTTTAGGAAATCCTAATACCGAGTATTTAGAAAAAGTGTTATTCCAATTAGAGTGTCAACATATTATTGATAATGCACTAAAATCCGATGAAAAAACGCCAACCATTGCATCTTTAGTATTTGCATCTGGAATGGCTGCTATCTCAACAGTTATCATGGGTTTTGTGCAACCAGGTGATGGAATTATTGTTGGTAATGTGTATGGTTGTACAGATTCGTTAATGCGTTTTTTACAAAAACGTTTTGGTATTGATGTGTATTTTGTAGATGCAACTAATCCTGATAACGTAAGAGATACATTAAATGCACATCCTCATGTGTGTGCTGTATTAATTGAAACGCCTGATAATCCTACCTTACAATTATGTGATATCGAAGCAATTTCAAAATACACTGAACAGCATGAAGCGATGCTAATTGTAGATAACACGTTCTGTTCTCCTTATTTACAACAACCATTCCGCTTAGGGGCTGATGTTGTGATTCATTCTTTAACTAAATATGTAAGTGGGCATTCCACTTCTATTGCAGGCGCTGCGATGGGGCCGTACGAATTCTTTAGTAAAGAAGTTTACCCAGTTTATAAAGATTTTGGGCCAACACCATCACCATTTGATAGTTGGTTAAATAGTTTAACTATTCAAGAAATGGGAGTTCGTATGGAACACCAATGCAAAACTGCTTTACAAGTAGCTGAGTTTTTAGAAAAACATCCAAAAATTGAAAAGGTTTGGTATCCCGGATTACCTAGCCACCCACACTATGAGATTTGTAAAAAACAAATGCGTAATGGTGGTGGTATGATTTCTTTTGAAGTAAAAGGTGGCTTTGATGCAGGTGTGAAATTAATGAACTATTTTGCTCGTCCTGATACTCCAATGGAATTGGCAGTGAGCTTGGGTTCTGTGATTAGTTACATCGAACATCCCGCAAGTATGACTCATTCTGTGATACCAGAAGAGGATAGATGCGTTCGTGGAATTACAAATTCTTTGGTTCGTTTATCAATTGGAGTCGAAGGTTTTACAACAATTAGCGAAGCTCTAAATGCCGGATTGGAATTATAAAACACCAAAAACCGCTCGTTTTCCTTAAAAATTAGACAAACATCCCAAAAAATGGGATGTTTTTTTATGTAAACTACTGTAATTTTTATACATTTAGTACTTTAAGAACTTACTTTTTAAATGGCAACGACAATACTAGACCCAAAATCTGTGAAAGAGAAAATTTCTGTTGAAACACTTAAAAAAGCATATACACTAATGTGTACAGCTAAGAGTATGGCAGAGCTTTACGAAGCAAATAAAGAAATAACAGCTAAGTATGTGCATGCTACATCTCGCGGACACGAGGCAATTCAATTAGCAACTGGTTTACAATTGTTACCTCAGGATTTTGTGAGTCCGTATTACCGTGATGATAGTATGTTGTTAGGTATTGGGATGTCTCCATTTGAATTAATGTTGCAATTGTTAGCTAAACGTAACGATCCATTTTCAGGAGGAAGAACCTATTATTCTCACCCAAGTTTACGTAGAGATGATATGCCTAAAATCCCTCATCAATCAAGTGCTACAGGTATGCAGGCAATTCCTACAACAGGTATCGCAATGGGCTTACAATATTTAGAATTAAACAATTTACAAGGAGATTTTAAAGGAAAGAATCCTGTTGCTGTTTGTTCTTTAGGTGATGCATGTATTACCGAAGGAGAAGTTGCTGAGGCTTTTCAAATGGCAGTTTTAAAGAAGTTGCCAATATTATATTTAGTGCAAGATAATGAATGGGATATTTCGGCCCATGCTCGTGAAATTCGTTCTCAGGATGCAACTGATTACGCTAAAGGATTTAAAGGATTAGAAACTCGTACAATTGATGGTACTGATTTTATTGTATCTTATAAAACAATAAATGAGTGTTTAGAAATTATTCGTAAAGAGCGTCGACCAATGTTGGTGCATGCAAAGGTACCTTTGTTAAACCATCATACATCAGGTGTTCGTAAAGAATGGTACAGAGATGATTTAGAGGAATGTGCAAAAAGAGATCCATTACCACGTTTACGTAATCAATTAATTATTGCTGGTGTTGATGCTTCAGAAATTAAAAAAATTGAAGAAGAGGCTGTAGTTTTTGTTGAATCAGAATATCAAAGAGCTCTATTAGAAGAAGATCCTCGTCCTGAAGATTTGTTATCACATGATTTTGCTCCAACTCCAATTACTGAAGAAAAAGGTAACAGAGCACCAAGTGGCAAAGAGAAAACCGTTATGGTAGATAGTGCTTTATTTGCTATTCGTGAAATTATGGAGAAACACCCCAATGCTTTATTGTACGGACAGGATGTTGGAAAGCGTTTAGGTGGAGTGTTTAGAGAGGCGGCAACCTTAGCGCAAACTTTTGGCGATAATAGAGTATTTAATACACCAATTCAAGAGGCATTTATTATTGGTAGTACAGTTGGTATGAGTGCAGTTGGATTAAAGCCAATCGTTGAAGTCCAGTTTGCTGATTATATTTGGCCAGGCTTAA
>JBBIUW010000233.1:0-5143 GCA_037440045.1 Sphingobacteriaceae bacterium | reverse complement strand
CGGTCCACTGGATTAACACTACTAAGATTTGTACATGGACTGCCAAATATTACAAGGTCAATTTCATCGGATAATGCAACACCATCAATTAATTTGACATCACCTATTTGATGAAAGTTTGTATTACCACTATAATGATAGTTCTGCACAGCAATAGCAGATTTATCAATCTCACTTGAATAGTATTTGTTTATTTTGATTCCAGCACGTTCTAAAGCTAGGTAAGCACAACTTATTCCATCGAATAAGGATAGCACATTGATTGATTTTGTTTTCATATTTATTGTTTTGCTATGGGTAAAATCAAACTATTTTAAAAAACACCTAATTCTAGGGAGTTACAGAGCGAATTATTTTTTGAAAAAGTTTATTAAAAGCTGGCGTGACTCATGAATTCCTTCTATACTCGTGTTATAATCATAACACGAAACAAAATGAGCACAACGCAAAATAATTCGGTACAGGTAGCTAAAACAATCCATCAACAGTTGATAGGATTAGGGAAAATTAAGGTTTGGTCATGGGGTGCAAATTCATGGTCCGCAATAAGTAATGGGTTAATGTTTAAAGTTCAAGGCTTCAAGTTTAAAGGAATAGTAAAGATTATACTTGTGCCAAATGATACATATAGAATCGAATTTGTAAAAGCTAATAATACAGTAAAGGAATTTACAGATGTGTACTTTGATGAAATGGTTGGGCTTATAGATAATTATGTAGAATATACTGGGGCGAATTATTCATCTGATATAAAAAAATCACTTTATATATTATAAGTATGGAAACTGCAAAGAAATACTCATCCAAACTGGATGAAATTAAAAAGGAATCAAAGTTACTTTCAGAGAAACTAAAAAAACATAGGGTAAGTTTTAAAGGTCATCAAAGTAATTGGGGGTATGTTGGCGACCTTAATAGTGTTTTGGATAAATTAAGAAACCTCAACAGTTTTTTGAATGTTTAATACACTTATATATAATGGTATAATTATGAGCTCCGATAGTCGGGGCTTTTTTTTGCTACAACTATCACTTTCCAAGTAAGTGATAGTTGAATAAAAAACTAAGTGCTTGATATGCAAGAGCATGTCTGAAATTCCCCACTCAGAGCGGAAAACAACTATCAAAAACATGCAAAAACACTTGTAAATGTCACATGTTCCTTCTACACTCGTGTTGTAATCATTAATATAAAAATATGGCACTTAAAGGACAACGCACAACAACAGGTTTTATCGAATGGAATAGTTTAAATCAATTAGTTTTAAAATTACAACGTGACCGAGAATATAAATTTTCTTTATTAATAGGGTTAGGTGCATTTACGGGATTAAGAATTTCGGATTATCTATCGTTACGTTGGAATCAGATACTAGATAAAGATGTTTTAGAAATTAGTGAAAAGAAAACAGGTAAGTTCAGAAAGGTAAGATTGAATAGTGATTTGCAAGCCCTAATTAAAAGCAATTACGAAGCAATGGGTGCACCCGAACTTGAAACGATGGTTTTTATAAATAAGTACGGAACCAAACAAATCAATGTTCAATGGGTAAATACTAAATTGAAAGAGGTATTTATTAAGTATTCTATTAAGACCGAGAATCCGAGTACGCATAGCCTTCGTAAAAGTTTTGGGAGGCGTGTTTGGGAGTCAAGTGATTATTCTGAAAAGAGTTTAGTATTATTAAGTGAGATATTTAATCATTCCAGTGTGCAAGTAACTAAGTGTTATTTGGGAATAAAGGAAAGAGAAATCTTTGACGTATATGATAGTTTGAGTGCTTAGTATAGTTTGAAGGCTTAATTAAAAAGGCTTTCAAAAATATTTTGCTTTATAAAGCTTGTCACTGCTAATTTGTTTTGATAACACTATAGTATTTTGCAATTTTATTTGGAAAATCCAAATATTTTTATTACCTTTGACGCCATGAAAGCCAATAATACCATAGCATCTAGGATATTTAAGGTTTATCTCTGTCTCTCAGAGGTCTGGTCATAATCTTCTTCATTTTTTTTCAAAAATTTATAGATTTCAAGTAACATAACTGGGGGTGTTTGTCCTATAAGCTACTTTTTTTACAACATTAATTTAATGTAATTGCGGAGCTATGAAAAAAATATTTAGTATGAAAGGAGGAAACTCGACATAAAAAACAACTAATCCTATTAACAATCAATCTATCCAAGAATAGAACGATTTATCTCTATGCCTCCAAAACTGGAAGGTCTTTTACCAAATAAACATCGTAATCATTTTTAAAAGTTGGACAGACCAGCATGGGAAAATTATGCCCAAAATCAATTAACAATCTTAAAACAAAAGTTATGATAAATAATACATCTGAATCGGTATCAAAAACTAATGATAACATGAATGAGATTTTATCTCAGATATGTTTAGGGTTTACAAATGAGCTTGAAAAAAATCTATCACAACCGCCAATAGGGTGTTGTTATTTATTTGGACATTGCCTTGCTATTGGATTGGAAAATGCTGGTTTTATAGCTAAGGAAGTTACTGGGCAATTAATACTTACCGATAAGCATGATAAAAAGGTCGTTTATGGTAATGATAAATCCAAAGGAAAACTTGTTGGATACTATCATACATGGTGTGTTTTAGAATATGATGAAAAGAAGATAATTATTGACCCAAGCTTAAAATATAACAAAATTGGTTTAAGAAAAGTATTTGGCATTAAGCTAAATCAGAACATCCCAGACACTTTAATTAGTCATGAAAATAAAAGCTGGTTGTGCACATATATTGAAGATGAAAGATATATCAAGTCATCAAAACAAAATCTCAATAAGATAAACCCAAAATTAATAGAACATCTAGTGAAACACATAACTAAAATGGCTGTTATATTATATAACAAGACTACTTAATCAGTTATCAAAAAAAAGAGTTTTTAAAAGCTGGCATGTATGAATAAAACGTACCATCTTCATGGCAGTAATAATAAGTTAAAGTAATTAAAATTAAATCTAATAATATGAAAGATAACATAATGAAATTATCGGAACTAGGAGTATTACTAGAGTATGAAGATGAACGGTCCATAACCAATTGGTGTAGGAAAAACAAAATACCCGTTATAGATGCTGGCAAAGCAAAATATGTAATCTCAACGTTTATTGATTTGTATTTTGAAAGTGAAGTGAAAAAATTTGTAAACGCAAAGTATGAAAATCCAACAGAGATACTTGATGCAATCTGTCAAGATAATAAATCAAAATTATCGGAATTGATTAAGGCTCCAATGAGTAAAAAAGTTAAAAAGGACTTTGAGAAAAAAGAGCAACGAAGCAAAGTATCACAAGATTTTTTAAAACAATTTAAAGCAGCGTAATCATGTTAAAAGTACCAGCAAATTATAAAAGTTGTGGTATCAAAGTATACTGTGGCAAATGTAAGCGAGAACTTACAAGTAATGAAAAATGCTCTAATGGTAAGAGTGCGACCAGTTGTCAATTTATGGAAAAGCATAAATATAAATTGATTGTATGTGTGCCAAATACAAGAAATGATAGACGCTGTAAGGTAATAGATACAAAAGATTTTAATGTAGCATTACAAGAAATGGGTAAGTTTAAAGAAGAGTTAAAATTAAACAACTATCATAAAATCGAGGTTGTAAAAACAGTTAATCAATTATTGTTAGTTGAATTGATAGCCGATTATTTAGATTATCAATCTGCCGAAAATATACCCACGCATTTAAAAAGAAATAGAAGTAAAGACCACATCAATGATTGTAAACGTGCTCTTAAAAGATTATGCGAAAGTCTATTAAATAAAGGATATAGTGTAAATAATCTTGACGTTAAAACTATTGGTGATAATGAAGTCGGATTTTATCACGATTATTTGACTATTGATTTAAAACTAGGCACTGAGGTTTATAATAAACACTTTAGAATAGTAAATAGCTTTTATAATTGGATGGATGAGTTTAAAAATATCAAAATGCCAAACCCATTTGGAAGGGTTGTTTTAACCAGTGGTGATAAAGTAAATAACATTGTTACAAAAGAGGAGTTTGATAAACTAATTGAAATTACAACCGCTGAAAACGGATTAGATACTAAAACCAATACTAATTATTATAGGGAATGGCTGGTTAATGGATTTAAACTTGGCTTAGAAACTGGAACCAGACGAGAAGAGTTAGTAGGTCTCAAATGGAGCTCAATAGGGAGTTTTGATGGCGAAGCAAGCATATTTGATATAAATAATTTGAAAGTTGATAGAATTGAGGCTGGTGAGGTCACGGGCAACCATATAAGACCGATACCAATAACACAAAGTCTAAAAGAGTTACTAATTGAATTAGGGTACAATGAAAAAAAAGGAACAGATGAGTATGTTTTGGAACGACCAGAGGGTATGACCTATACAAACTTGATGGATACCCTATCAAGAGGTTTTAGTCATTTTATAAAGCAAGTTACTAATAGAGAATTAGGCTTTAAAAATCTTAGAAAAACCTACATTACCCATGTAACTATGATTATGGGTGATGATGCTAAGATTTTTACTGGACACACAGATACTGCCGTTTTAAAGAAGCATTATTTATCACAGACTTACTTATCAAAACGAATGAATGAGTTTAGAATGTTTTAGTACTTATAAATTTGTAAATCATTTGACCTCGGAAGTTTTCACTTTCGGGGTTTTGTTTTTCAAATAATTATAATTAAAAGTTGATAATGTAATTGAAACTTTATTAAATTTAATATGGTAATTTATATCACAAATATTATTTGAATACCTTATGAATGCAAATACTGAAAAAAATGATGAATATTTAAAATGCAATGGTTTTAAATTAATTAGCCTTGAATTAACTAATTTAAAATACTTTGGTACAATTAAGTACGATTTCATAGACGTAAAGGATAGACAAGATAGAATTTATACTACTGTTTTAATTGGTGCAAACGGTACTGGAAAAAGTAATTTATTCAGATTGATAATTGATATATTTAAAACTATAGATGACTTGTCCAAAGTAAAACCTATTGATTATGAAAAATCAAAAAACAAATACAATGTACATATAGATGGAGATTATCGTATAAAGTATGCTGTTGGTAATGATGTATTTGAATTTATGAGACATGAAATAAAAATA
>JBBIUW010000232.1:0-5144 GCA_037440045.1 Sphingobacteriaceae bacterium | reverse complement strand
CGTTTATTACTCTTCATCTTATCTCCTATAACGCCAATTAATAAACCAGCTGGTAAAGCAAGTACACATAATAAAATCAATAACCATTTTTTAGATTTTGGCTTTTCTGCACTAAAAACATTTTGACGTGGATTTTTGTCAACAAACTCATAGTTGTTTTTCGGAACTTCATTTTTACAGTTAGGGCAAACAGTGGAGAATTCCGATATTTTATTTCTGCAATTAGGACAGTATATTAATGCCATATTTTAAGTAAGTTAGGATAGTTATTAATTGCTTTGATTCCTGTACAACTATATATTTAATCTGCTATTTTAAACAAGCCTTTGCTAGTCATAGAATAAGTAAAGCCTCCAATATTCAATAAGAAATTGGTAAATATTTGATTCGACCCAGAACTACTAGGATAGTCCGCACCCAACTGACTCCAATTAGTTCCTAAATTACTTGATTTAAAAACCCTATTAATTGTGCCAGCATAAATATTAGAGCTTGACGAATAAAGTGTCCGTATTGTTAATGGAGTCGTTACTCCAACAATGCCAGTATTAACAGTTGACCAAGTTGAGCCATTATCAATTGATTTAAAAACTCCATGTCCACCAGCATTATCTGCAACAAAAAGATTTGTACCATTTAACACAACATTTGAACTCAGAGTAATGCTTGATGTAGTTGCCGTAATATCTGAAAAGCTTAAACCTCCATCTGTTGATTTTATTGGGTTGCCTCCATTTGTTGAATAGACATTACTTCCATTAGATACAAATGATGAAATAGTAGAAACAAAAGTCCCACTATAAGCTTGAGACCATGTTGTACCATTATCAGATGAAGTATAAATATTATTAGAGCTGGCAGCAATAATTTTTGTACCTATAAATGCCAATGACCTAATAGACGTAAGCCCACCAGTATTACACATCAAAGACCAAGATGTGCCACTATTAGTTGATTTATAAATTTTAGCAGAACTAACGCCACTAACACCATCTATTTTAGTATACAAAGAAGCTCCATCCGTCCACATATATGTCAGATTAGAATCTGGTAAACCTGTATTTATTGATTGCCAAGTGTTACCGTTATCTATTGATTTTACTCTACCGTTATCCGTTCCAACAAATAGGGTTGTTCCAATTGAACAGAAAGTACGAACCACTTTAGTATCAAAAAAGGTACTCGGCTTTGTCCATGCAGTTGCAGTTGGTGTTGGCGTAGAATTATTAGTGCTATTTTGAGGGGCTGGGTCATTTGATTGCTTCTTACACGATACTACAAGTATTGACAAAGCAAAAATGTAAATTAGATTTTTCATGTTTGAAATAAATTAAGCTTATTGTAAAACAATTTTTTTAATATCAATTATGTTTCCTGTGGCATCAATTATGTTTACGAAGTACAAGCCGTTTCCTGTCCAAGTTGATAGATTAACCGTTGATTGTGCTTGATTGATAAGCGTTGTAAACATTACTTGACCCAGTGAATTTGTAATCTTTAATGTGTATCCACTCATAGCTGAGTAATTACCATAGTTAATAGTAATTTGGTCGTGAGTAGGATTCGGGAATATTTTTATTGTATTTTGATACGTAACTGGATTGAAACCTGTAATACTTGTATTAATAAGTAAAGTATCAGTAACAGTAATATATTGATAACACAAACCTTCATTACTCAAAGTGCAAACTTCCGATGGGTTTAAAGCTCTATCATATAACCTTATGTCATCCGCAATACCCGAAAATGGAGAAACATTATTTCCAGCACTAGTTTGTATCGAGTTTCCAATTAATAATGAAACAGTATTAGTGCCAATTACTGTGCCTACTGGAATTTTAGTAGAAGAAACTTTAACGCAATTAACAAAGCCTCTTAATGAATCATTATCATTTGTATAGGTTATATGGTAATTTTGATTTGCTGATAAATTACTAGAAGGGATTATACAATCTGCCCAGTTATGTCCAATACCATTTTTAAAACTGTAATGAAGATTACCCGACCCATCAAATTGAACAACATACCCTTGACCAGCATTACCATTAGCATCAATTGTAAGATGTTGGTCGTACTTTTCTATTATAGGTTCTATATATTGAGGAGAAGGAATAGATGGAATTTTTATCCAAAAAGATATTGATTGCAAATTTGAAGCAAATTGTAATGACGAACTATTTGCAATTTGAATTTTGTCGCTTGTGCCATTAAAGCTATAAGCTGAATTTGGATTTCCAAATCTATCAATTGTTAACGTAGCACCTGTAACTGTTCCGTTATTATTATTTCCGCTTAGGTCGTTAGCATTTCCAGTAAACGGGTAATATCCTACAAGTCCAGAGGTAGGAATTTGTGCAAAAGCATTAATTGCAAGTGCAGTTACTAAAATTGTAATTGTCTTTTTCATATCGTCTTTTTTTTAAGGTTTATAACAAAACTATCTCAAATAATCGCACCACATTTAACCATTTATTGAGCGAGCACACAGACAAGTAACCGTGCTAAATTGGATAGTTATCGTATTTATAATATGTAAAAATAGCAATTTATGGCATATATGCTATAACAAAATTATAGCATATATGCTCTCTTTGAAATGTGAAAAAACCAAAAAAAACAGCACGTAAATTTGTCTTTGACGAAGAAGGACTTAGGTTGTTAGCTAAACGGCTTAAAGAGTTGAGAGCCGAAAAAGGTTTTACGCAAGAAACATTAGCTTACGAAGCCGACATTACCTTGTCTCAGATTGCTAGGATTGAAACTGTAAAGGCAAATCCAACGGTAAGCACAATGTTTAAAATTGCACGTACTTTAAGCGTTCCCGTATCGACTTTGTTTGATTTTAAACTAAGCAATAAACTCAAATAATGATTTTATTTACTGTTATCTATTAGTAAAAATGTAATCGTAATTTGCGTTCCTGTTGTAGTTTCATTTAATGTATTGAGATTAACAACATCAAACTTAAAAGCATTGGTGTTATATTCCTTATTTAACAGATTCAATCTATCCAGCGTTAGCTGATGCCCTTTCGATTGATGTAATGAATGACTATCTTCTTTATTAAAACCTTTGCCATTATCTTTTATGGTACAAATCAATAGTTGATTTTCGGATTTAAAATTGATTTCGATTACACTATCATTAGTTACGGAATTTTCAAAAGCATGTTCAAAAGCATTTTCAATAAATGGTTGTATAATCAATGGAGGTATTTGAATATTATATTTATCAATCGTGTTATCTATAATCAATGATGTTTTAATCGTATCGAATCGCATTTTTTGAACAGCAATATAACTATTTAAAAAACTGATTTCGGTTGCCAACGGCATAAGTTTTTCTGAGGCATTCTCAAGGGTTTGGCGTATCAATTTTGAAAACTCGCCTAAGTAATGAAGTGCTTGAGTAGTATTATTATCAATAATAAAATTTTGAATAGAGTTAATTGCATTAAATGTAAAGTGTGGATTCATTTGTGCTCTTAATGCCTCCAAACGAGTTTCCAAAAGTTGATTAGTAAGTTGAGCTTTAATTTGTATTGTTTTAATTCGTAGCCTATAAAACCAATACAATAAACTAGCTCCTAAAATAATACATAAGGAGATGAACCATAAGGTTTTCCAAAATGGTGGAGATATAATAATGTTTATTTTTTTTTCTTTAAATATCTCGCCAGTTCCTATGTTTTTACCTTCAATTATTAATTGATAGTTACCGTGAGGAATAGCCCTTAATTGTATTTTCCCTATTGATTCATATTCACTCCAATTATCAGATAAACCAATGATTTTATAACGATATAGATTTTTATCTGCATTAAACAAGTTGTTACTTGAAAAGAAAATTTCTACTTCGTTTTTATTATAGTTTAAATTAATTTGTTTACTGTTAAAGTTATTCCAGCGAATTAGTGTATCAATAGACAAATAGTTTTGACCATTTACTTTAACTGAATTAATATTTATGAAACTAGATTTTACCTCATCGTTGGATATAATTTCATTGGTATTTAAGTGAATTAGTCCGCTATTGGTTGCTAACCAAAGATTGTCGTTTTTATCTTTAATACAATCGTTAAATTGTAAATCCATTAAGCCTTCGGATTGACTAATAAATTTAATGAATTGATTGTTTTTAATCAGATTGATTCCTTTATTTGTTCCAACAAAATAAGTTTTGTTACTTTCTTCGATAAACGATATAGACGTGCCATATATTTCTTTATTCGGATAATATACATTTAGGATTTCAATAGAATCGCCTTTAGGTTTTGTTATATAAACCCTTCCGTTATTTGTACCTATCACTAAATTTTGTTTGCTATCAATTATTAAATCTTTAACATTATTTTCTTTAAAACATCCGTTAGTATTAATCCAATAGAAAGTAGTATCTCGGCTCATGTATAAACCTTTAGTAGTTGATGCGTACCAGAGTTGATTGCTTTGTTTTACAATCTTTGAAATATCTCTAGGAATCACTTTGTTTTTAAGGGAAAAATCAACTCTACTATTTAGGCTAAATTTATTTGGAAAAAAGTATAAGCTAGCATACATGTGACCAAAAAACAATTGGTCTTTCATATTAACTGCAATGTGACCACCATCTGAACTGTAATACCAAATGATATTAAAGTTGGCATCAAAGCAAATTAAACCCCATGTAGTACCTATCCAAATATTATGGTCTCTATCACTTGTGATATTAAATGAAGTAAAGCCTTCTTTAATTTTGGATTGAGCAAAAACAGTTTCTGAATTTGGGTTTAAACCTTTATGTTTTAGATATAATTTTAATTTATTCCATAGTGTAGATTTATCAATGATTTGAAAACTTAAATCGGGATGCAGTTTTATAATGTAATCTTTTGCTCCAATCCATGTATAATTATTTTCATCATTGTAAAGCTCTTGTATTTGTAACTCATCTAGTCCAAAAAACGTTGAAGTAAAAGCCTTTATTTTATTACTTAAATCAATTTTATATACGCCTTTATCTTCCGTTCCAACCCATAACAGTTGTGTTTCCCTATCAAAATACAAACACCATAAATCTTTGGATTTAATATTGGCTTGTTCAGATATATCTGTTAATTGATTATTACTGTATTTAAACAATCCACCTTCTGGTGAGGTGACGTT
>JBBIUW010000231.1:0-5149 GCA_037440045.1 Sphingobacteriaceae bacterium | reverse complement strand
ACAGGGCGTACACATCAAATTAGAATTCACATGAAGCACTTAGGTCATCCATTGTTTAATGATAATGAATATGGTGGCGATAGAATTTTAAAAGGCCTGTCAAGCAACAAATACAAACAGTTTATTGAAAATTGTTTCGAAATTTTACCACGTCACGCCCTTCATGCAAAAACATTGGGTATCACACACCCTATTACAAAAGAACCTATCTTTTTTAATAGCGAAATTCCTGATGATATGCAACAGGTGATTGAGAAATGGAGAAAGTATTCTTATAAGTTTGAGGAAGAATAATTTTTACTCCTTTACCCACATAAAAACTTTTCCGTTGTCTCGGTATTGATCAAAATTTTTATCGCAAGTTATTGCGATAAAATCTATAAATGGTAATATTCCAAACACGCCACCAAGACTAGCAATATATGCAACTGGCACATAGGGTTTTGTTCCTAAATAAATTCTGTGTAATCCAACCATGCCAAAAGGAAAAGGAAAAGCTAAAACAGCTGCTGTAATTTTTTTATTTAACTTTTGTTTTTTACGAAATAATTGGAATATAGGATTTGGTTTTCTTTCTTCAACAGTAATGTTTTCGGTTGAAACAACACTTGCTGTACTATCTAAAAAATATACGGTTATTGTATCTGTTTTTGAAAACAAAGCACTCGTCAAAAACATAAATATAACACTACATATTAACCTCATCAACAACTATTCTTGTTTTAATAATTTAATGTCAGAAATTAATTTAACAACAGCTACGCTATCAGTACCATCATACATGCCACGAATTCTTTTTTGTGCATCAACTAATATAAATAACTCACTATGCAAAAAACCTTCCGCTGTTCCATCATCTTCCAAAGCATTCACCAAATAGCTGTATCTAGCCATATCATAAATAGCTTTTTTGTTTCCAGTAAGTAAATGCCATTTATTTCTAATAGCTCCATACGTTTGAGCGTATCCGTTTAAAACCTCAACCGAATCGTTTGAAGGATTAACAGTATGTGATAAAATTAAAACAGATGGATCTTTTTTAAAAGCCTCTTGAACATACACTAATTGCGAACTCATTTTCGGGCAAATACTTTGACACGTAGCAAAGAAAAAATCAGCAACATAAATTTTATTTTCAATCGTTTTTTCAGATACCGTGTCATGATATTGATTTATAAATGAAAACGGCTGAACTGTATGATATATGGTATCTTTACCATTCTCCCCTGCTAATTTCTTTTCGCCAATAACAGGTAATAATAATTTTTTTGTTTCGGTGTTTGAATTTTTACAACCCATTAATACCAATAACATAACAATATATATAAAACTAATTCTCATTATTTACTTTCAATTTTATTTGTTTTAAGTAATTGTTCTTTTTCTTCTTTTAATCTTAAATGCTGATACTCTTCTGTTAATCTTTTAATTTCAGATATATATCTAGTATCATAATATCCTCTCACATTTCTATTTTTATCAATCAAAACAAAAAAACTATAATCTACATAATACGGTTTGTTTTTAAAATAAGTATAATTTAAACTATCAAACGATCTTGTATTCCAATAAGCGTTTATGATATTATCATTACCTACAGATAATTTTTTCATCTCTCCTAAACACGTTGAATCGTTTGGTCCATCGCAAGGCGTAACAATAACAAACGGAATAAATTTTATTTTATCTTTTTTAAATTGAACGTATTCTGTTAATCCAGCCATTCTATAATTATCTTTAGCATAAGATTGTTTGATAAAACAAACTGCATAAAGCGGATAATTCATTGTGTCTATTTCAAATTTATGTAGCCCAATTGAATCATTTTTGTCACTAGATACACTTTTAAATTCTGAAGCCACTTGATAAAAAACAGTATCCTTTCCATTTAGTGTTTTTGGACCATAATGAGGTAATTTGCTTGAATTAATCGTTGTAAACTCTAAAATAATTTTAAGCAACGCGGGAAATAAAAGGATAACAAAAAAAATGAGTTTTTTATTCTTCATGAGCGATGTTGTTGTGGTTTAAAAATCTCTATTTTTTAAACTTTCATTTATTTTTTCAGATAAAGTAGTCTTAAATTTTTCTTTATGAGAAGCTCTCATTCCCAAAAGAGATATTTTCTCAAAATCTCCATCATTATACACCAATCCAACCGATGTGTTAGATTTACCATCAATCGCTTTTGCATCCAAATAATAAAATTCTTTATTATAAAGTAGGGATTGTTTAATTTCAAATCTATCTTCATAAACTACTGCATAAGGATGTACAATAAGCCATAGGGCTTGCAGTGTTATTGTTAAGCCAGGAATGCCAACAGCAGAACCCCACGGATTGACATCGATTAACATTTTAATAGCCAGCCAGTCTAATAATCCAGCAAAAGCAGTTACACTAATTACAAGCAGAACGCTACGTTCAAAATACTCTTTTGGTTCTTCATCTTTGTTTTTCACAGCGTAAAGTTAAAAATTAAAATACTTTAACTTTTGTTTATTAAATATATTTTTTATACTTGTTGTAATAGAATGATTAATTTTTGTAACGTTTTGTAAATTATTACGTTACATAGGTAAAACAAACACGATGCTCACTACATTAAAACATACTTTCCATAGGGCGCTATTCGTGTCTATTTTGGCTACAGGTTCGGTGTTTGCACAGAACACACTTACTATTACCGACAATCCAGTGGCAGCAATGCTTGATAGTTTAGCTAACCAAAAGGTACTCGAAAAAGCCTTAGCAAAGCCAGTATATCCAAAAGTTAACAAATACAAGTACGCTTTTGATAGCGTACCTCGTTTTGAAGACTTTGTTTATGAAAGCCGTTTAGCAAAATTAGATGCAAATTCTCCTTTTGATTTGGTTTATAATCCACATGTTAAAGGATTTATTGAATTATACGCTGTTCGCAAAAGAGAGCTGGTAAGTCGTGTTATGGGATTATCACAACTATACTATCCTATGTTTGAGGAAGTATTTGATAAACATAATATTCCTTTAGAGTTAAAACATTTAGCCGTAATCGAATCTGCTTTAAACCCAAATGCTCGCTCTAGATGCGGAGCCACTGGATTATGGCAATTTATGTATCCAACGGGTAAAATGTATGGCTTAAATGTGAATTCATACATTGATGAGCGTTCTGATGTTTATAAAGCTACTGAAGCAGCAGCAGAATACTTAAAAAGCTTATACAGCATGTTTGGCGATTGGCAAATGGTTTTAGCAGCATACAATGCTGGTCCAGGAACAATCAGTAAAGCTATTCGCAGAAGTGGTGGTAAAAAAACATATTGGGAAATTAGACCCTATTTACCATTAGAAACCCAAGCGTATGTGCCTGCTTTTATTGCTGCCAATTACGTTATGAATCATGCAGCAGAACATAATATTTATGCTTCATCGCCAAGAAAAACATACTTTGAAGTAGATACAGCGGTTATTAAAGAACCTATGACGTTTAATCAGATTGCGTCTGCTTTAGATATTTCTGTTGAAGAAATCGCCTATTTTAACCCTCAATACCGCAAAAGCGAAATTCCGGCGGGAGGTAACAGTTTAACATTGCCAAAAGCTAAAATTGGAACATTCTTATCTAACGAAGCCGAAATCTATGCAGCTATAAAATCTCAACAATTAGTAGCTTCAGAAAATGCGGTGGCGGTTAAAGAAGTTCAAAAAACACACACGGTTAGAAATGGTGAAAAATTAAGCACAATTGCTCGAAAATATGGAGTAACTGTGGCTGATTTAAAATCGTGGAATTACATTGGTAAAAAGGGGGTTAGAGCTGGTAAAAAGCTGATTGTTTATGTAAAACAAGATGTGCCTGTGCCTGCTTCTGCTTCTACTAAAACGGTAACTCCAACAGAACCTCAAACAAATGTAGCCGTTAATACTAGTACCGAAACAACCACTACTAAACTGGCAGAAAACACTTCTTCGGTAAAAATTCACAAAGTGAAAAAAGGAGAAACTTTATACGGTATTTCTAAAAAATATGGCATTAGCGTTGATAAACTCATCGAAATCAATGGCCTAAAGAAAAATCCTCAATTACTAATGGGACAAAAAATAAAATTAGTCTCTTAATATTCAAAACCCTCTGATAATCAGGGGGTTTTGTTTTTATGGTTGCTGTAACTTTATTGGGTTTCAGCACGTCTTATGTATAATTAAACTGTGACTGTAGTAGAATATAATCAATGTGTGGATAGTTACTCTGACTCCTTATATCGCTTTATTTTAAAGCATATAAAAGATGAAGATGCAGCTAAAGATATTGTGCAAGACACTTATGAAAAAGTGTGGCGCAAAGTAAATGATATTGAAAGCACAAATGCCAAATCTTATTTGTTTACTGCAGCTCATCACACTTTAGTTGATTATACTCGAAAAGCAAAAAAACAAGGCGATTTTACAGACGCAGTAGAAAGTAGTTTACAACACGAAAAACACTATTCAGATATTAAAGCAGTACTAAATATTGCTTTAGATAAATTGCCAGAAATTCAAAAAAGTGTTATTCTACTGAGAGATTATGAAGGATACGACTATGCGGAGATTGGAAAAATTACAAGTTTAACTGAAAGCCAAGTTAAAGTTTATATTTTTAGAGCAAGAGCATTTTTAAAAAATTACATTGGTAAAATTGAAGTGGTTATTTAATGGAACAAATTAATATACATAATTATGAAGCCTACTTGTTAGATTATACCGAAGGTAATTTAACCGATCAGGAACAAATGGAGTTAGAATTATTTTTAATTCAACATCCTGAGTTAGATATTGATTTAACCGAACTTGAACTTGTTGAGTGTAATCAAAACAATGTTATTTATTTGGATAAAGACAATTTGAAAAAAACAGAAAACGACTTAGTTTCTGAAACTCAGTTTATTCAATATATTGAACGTCAATTGCCAAAAAATGAGCAAGAAGAATTAGAAAACAGTTGTGCCATAAACACAGCACTATCAAAAGAATTGCTTCTTTATAAAAACACAATTGCTGTTGCTGATGAAACTATTTTATATCCTTACAAAAATCAACTGAAACGAAAACCTAAAGTAATTTGGTTTAATTTTTCGACTTTACAATACGCAGCTGCCGCATGTATATTGTTTTTAATAGGGCT
>JBBIUW010000230.1:0-5150 GCA_037440045.1 Sphingobacteriaceae bacterium | reverse complement strand
CTTCCATTTCAAGAAGAACATCTGCAGCTTGTTCTTCTTCTAAAAGATCATAAATGAAATTTGCTTCTTCAACCTCAAGTTGATTTAAAATTAAGGCAATATCAACCGCATACAACTCACTGAGTTGTTCTTTTAAAACGACATCATTTTTTTCAACGATGGCTGTTTTTAATTGATTTAGGTATTCTGAGCTTAACTCAAATTGCATAGCTTAATTTTAGCGCTGCTAAAGTAAGGTTTATGTCTGAAAAAGCTATGCTTTATTAAACTTTTGTTTTAGTAAGGCATTTAAAAATATAACCGATAATATAATTCCAAATCCTACATAAAAGGTAATCGACAAATCTTTGTTTTCGTGAAATAAAATACCTGCTAAAATAATCCCATAAACCCCTTCTAAATTAACGGTAAGGTTAATTGTATATGGAGATAAATGTTTCATTAAATTAACGCTCGCAATAAAAGGATATACAGTGCAAACACCTGCTAAAAGGGATAATAAAATTATATCTTGGCTAGTGATATTAAAAAATGTTGCAGAAAAACTACCGTTAAATAATAGAAAAATACTTAATCCAACTAAGGCCATGCTTAATTCTATAAATGAAAGAACAGGGGAGGATATGGGTTGTTTTTGGTCTTGAATTAACACCCCATTGAACACACTGAAAACAGAAGCAGTAAAGGCTGCCAATATGCCTAATAAAATTCCTAAACCATATTTAATTTCAACGGAAAATATAAGTCCAATGGCAAAAATGATAATTAAGCCAATAACTAATTCATACCAAATAAATTTTCGTTTATAAATTAAAGGTACTGTAATAGCCGTAAATAATGTCCCAGTACTAAATGCAGCCATTGTTACAGATACATTAGATACTTTTATAGCTCCATAAAAACAGAGCCAATGAATACATATAATTAAACCTACGCCCGTTAATTGTATAAGTTTATTGAGCGATACACGTATTTGGGCTTTGGTGAAAATAAGATAAAAACCCATTAAGAAAAGGGTAATAACAATTCTAAACCAAACTAATTGTAACGCATCAGCACTTATACCCTTGCCAAGTATAGGCGACCATCCCCAAATAAACACAATGAAGTGTAATAAAAAATGATGTTTATTAACGTTTTTAAGCACGGGCAAATCTAAGCTTTTACGACGTAATAGTTGGATTATAAAAATTCCAAAAAATGGAAAAATTCCATTTTTGTTGGAATAAAAAAATATACGTTGTTTTCAAATAATTGATAATCAATAGTTTAAGTATTGGTTAAGGCTTTGAGATATATAATGTAATCATTTAAAGTTATTTGCCATGAAACCTACATTCATATTTGCAATAATAGCAACTTGTTTAAAATCATTTTCTCAGGTTGCTTATACAGAGTCTTTTGATGGAACTACTTTTGTTCCAACTGGCTGGTCTAATCTTTTAGTATCTGGTTCTAATACCTGGACAAGGATTACAGCAGGTACATTTCCTACACAAACGCCACATTCTGGAGTTGGAGAAGCACAATTTAATTCTTTTAGCGTAAGTGGAGGAGTTAGAGCCTTAATTAGCCCAGTTATTAATTATTCTAACAGAGGCACAGCTGCTACAACAGTGAGTTTTTGGATGTATAGAGATAACGGATATAATACAACAGCAGATAAAATTGATGTTTACATGAATACTACTGCAAGTTTAACTGGAGCTAATTTATTGGGAACAGTAAATAGAGCAATTGGTTTAGCTCCAGTAGTTGCTTCAAACGGTTGGTATCAATACACATATACAGTGCCTGCCAGTTATACAACTGCTACTAATTATTTTATATTAAAAGCTACAAGTGCTTTTGGGAATAATATTTTTGTAGATGATGTTTCTTGGACAGCATACCCTCCGGCAAGTATTGATATGATGGTCTCTGGATTAATTAGTCCAGGAAATTTTGATTGTTTTAGCTCAAATCAATCAGTAAGCATTCAAATTAAAAATAATGGAAGTGTTGCGATAAATTTTGCTACAAACCCAGTTACAATAACTAGTACGGTTAATGTTGCTGCTTCTACAACAGGTGCTTTGTCAAGTATTTCAATAAGTCCTTATACCGTTAATTCGGGTTCATTAGCTGTTGGAGCAAGTACAAATATAGTTGTCACAACTTCATTAAATATGTCAACCAATGGTACTTATACTTTTAATGCTAAAACAACTACCACAGGCGATGTTTTAACAAGTAACGATGCAATGGCATCCGCAAGTGTTATTGTTTCAAAAGTAAATACTTTACCGTTTGATGCTGATTTTAGCATATTACCAACTCCAGATTTTTTAACACAACAGATTAGTGGAACAGGAGTTTGGAGTGTAATAACAACTGGTAATTTAGCAAACCCAACTTTAAGCCCAGTATTAAATTCCTCAAATGGTTTTGCGTATTTTAATAGTTATTCTTTTAGTTCGGGAACTGTAGCCAATTTAATTACACCAATATTTAACTTTAGTTCTTCAGCAGCACCAGTTATTGATTTATGGGTTTCTCAAGATATGGGCTGGACAGGATACAACGATAAACTTGATATATTAGTTTCTACAAATGGTGGTTTAACTTGGAGTACTTCATTATTTACAATTCAACGCTACAACACGGCATATTCAACACCAGGATGGAAACAATTTAGTATTCCTCTTACTGCATATGCTGGTATGCCTTGTGTAAGAATAGCAATCAAAGGAACTAGTGCTTTTGGAAATAATTTGGCTATAGATTATTTGAAAGTTTATGATGCAACGTCTATTTTACCAATAAAACTTATTGATTTTGCAGGTTCTAAATTAAATGAAACTCAAAATTTATTAATTTGGAATACTGCTGAAGAAGTAAATACAAAGTTATTTGAATTAGAATATTCTTCAGATGGAATAAACTTCAGTAAGATACATAGTGAAAATGCAAAAAATGAATTGACTGGAAATTCATATGCCTTCGTTGATACATTAGAAGATGAAATGCCTATTGTATATTACAGATTAGTAAGTGTAGATTTAGATAATAGCAAAGAAGTATTTAAAACAATATCTATTGAAAGGGATTATATATCGAAGTATAATGCAACCTTATTTCCCAATCCAAGTTCTAGTTCTACATATTTAGATATAAACTCAAATACAACAGAAGATGTAACTATAGAGGTAGTTGATTTAAAAGGCCAATTAATTAATTCAGAAATACAAAATTTAAAAGAAGGAAATAATAAAATAGAATTAATGGCAGAAAATAAATCTAATTACAAGGGAATTTATTTTGTTAGAATTAGTAAAGTAAAAGATAATAGTATAATATCAATTTTGAAAATGATATTAATCTAGTTATTAAATACACAAAAAACCAAAAAAACTTACATATGAAAGTAATGCTTTTAAATTCCCTTCATAAAAAAAGGGAATCCTGAAGTATTTCTGTAACTTGTGGATGACATTGCAAATGCAAAGACCTAAATCTACAATATATGAATGCAATCAAAATTTTCTTAGTTGAAGATGATCCTTGGATGGGTGAATTATTTAAACATCATCTTTCGTTAAATCCTGATTATCAAATTAGTTTATTTAAAACAGGTAAAGAATGTTTAAATAATTTACATGTTAAGCCAGATATTATTAGTATCGATTTTGGGTTGCCTGATATGACTGGCGATGCACTTCTGAAAAAAATTCACGAAATTAATAAAAGCATACCCGTTATAGTAATTAGTGGGCAAGAGGATATTTCTGTAGCAGTAAATTTTTTAAAAGCAGGTGCTAAAGACTATATTATTAAAGATGAACATACAAAAGATATGTTATGGAATTCTATTTTAAAAATTAGAGAAAATATAGAATTAAAACAAGAAGTTGAGGAATTAAAGGAACAATTAGAGCAAAAATTTAGTTTCGAAAAAACAATTATAGGTCAAAGTGATGCTCTGAAAAAAACGTTTGGATTAATTGAAAAAGCTATAAGTTCTAATATCAATGTTTCCATTACAGGAGAAACAGGAACAGGAAAAGAAGTAATAGCAAAAGCTATTCATTATAATAGTGATAAAAAGAAGAAACCATTTGTGGCAGTTAATATGGCTGCGATTCCAACAGAGTTAATAGAGAGTGAACTTTTTGGACATGAAAAAGGAGCTTTTACTGGAGCCGCTAATCGTAAAATTGGAAAATTTGAAGAAGCTTCAGGAGGAACTATCTTTTTAGACGAAATTGCGGAGTTGGATTTAAGTTTACAAAGCAAAATATTAAGGGTTTTACAAGAAAGAGAAATTGTAAGAGTTGGAGGTAACGAAACAGTAAAAATTAATGTTAGGTTAATTACAGCCACTCATAAAAATTTGGCAGAAGAAGTAAAAAAAGGAAAATTTAGAGAAGATTTATTTTACCGAATTATTGGTTTGCCAATTGAATTACCTCCATTAAGACACAGAGGAAATGACACATTAATATTAGCTAAATATTTTGCAGATGAGTTTTCAAAAGACAACAAGATAAAATCATTAAATTTTTCGAATTCAGCAAAAGATAAGTTACAAAAATATAATTACCCAGGCAATGTGAGGGAATTAAAATCAGTAATAGATTTAGCATGTGTTATGTGCAATGGGGCAGAAATTACACCTGATGATATTCGCTTTAATAGTGTAAAAGGCGATGACGCATTTACAACAGAAGAAAAAACTTTAAGGGAATATACAAATGATATTATTAAGTTTTTCTTGAAAAAATACAATCAAGATGTTTTAGAAGTAGCAAGAAGATTAGATATTGGTAAATCTACGATTTACAATTTGCTTCAAAAAAAAGAAATTACTACTGAAAATTAATCTAAATCATCTTTATGAATGTAGCAACCTATTTATTTAAAAAAGGATTATTAATTAATTCTAAGAATGAGAGTGCATTTGATAATACCAAATGTCAATTAGTAATTGGATTCGGTGAGAAAAAATATCTTTCTACTGGAACTGCCTACCAGATGTTGCATCAGTTATTTCCAAATGCAACCATCGCACGACTTGACCTTGATGCCACCCGCACACGCAATGCTTACCAGCAAATCATCGGTGATTTTGAAGAAAAAAAAATTGACATTCTTGTTGGTACACAGATGGT
>JBBIUW010000229.1:0-5157 GCA_037440045.1 Sphingobacteriaceae bacterium | reverse complement strand
CCAATGCAAACTGCATTATTAATACAAAAATCTGGTGTTGCTTATGATAAAGCGATTTTAAATGCTGGTAACAAAAACGGACAATATGCTTCTGATTATTCTAAGTCATTAAATTTAGGTATTTATGGTGCTGATTTAGGTTACGTAAGCATGTACAACCAAACACAAGATGCTTTACAATACTTAGGCGCTGTTAAACAGTTAGCTGATAAATTAGGGGTTTCTGCTGCTTTTGACCAAAACACAATGAAACGTATTAATGATAATATTTCTAACAAAGATAGTATGTTAATGCTTGTTGGTGTTGCTTATAGAGCAAGTGATGCTTATCTAAAAACTAATAAACGTACAGAAATCAGTAGTTTAATTTTAACTGGCGGTTGGATTGAAAGTATGCATTTTTCTATCACAGCATACAACAAAAAATCAACTAACGAAATTAAATACCGTATTGCAGAACAAAAACAAGCATTAGGAAGTATTGTGAAATTAATCAGATCTCATAATTTACCAGATGCAGCTGATTTAGTTACTCAATTAGAGGAATTAGCAAAAATTTATGAAGGAGTAACCACTAAATACAATTTCGTAGAACCAACTACTGACGAAGCTAAGAAAACAACTTATATCAACAGTACTACTGAAATCTCCATTAGTAAAGAGCAAATCGATCAAATAGCTGCAAAAATTACAGCTATTCGTGATAAAATTATTAATGCAAAATTTTAATTAATTACCAGAAACGATGAAGAAGAATTTATATAAGGGCCTATTAATTTTATCAATTGTAGGTTTATCTAATACAGCAAAAGCACAATGCGATTCAATTGCTAGTTTATGTGCTAAACACATTATTGCTCAATTTATTTCTGATGGACAATCTTACCGTTCATTATTATTAAATTCAGAAGAGATGGCTGAGTTTCATACAACATTTTTTGGAGAAACGACATACCGTTTAGCAGCATGTAGTGGTAAAACAGATGGCAACTTAATTTTTAATATTTATGATCAAGACCGTCATTTGTTATTTACAAACAAAAATTACGCTAATGCTCCTTATTGGGATTTTAAAGTGAAGAACACCTTAGAATGTACTATAGAAGCTCAATTAGATGCTAACAAAAATGCGGGATCTGGTTGCGCTGTAATTTTAATTGGATTTAAACAAAAATAACCCCAAGAAAAGACAAGTTTAAAAGGATAAAGTAGTTTGCTTTATCCTTTTTTGTTTAACAGGTAAATCGTAAAATGATGAAACAACTTTTTTTATTTTGTACGCTTACTTTTTCAATAGCTGGTTTTAGTCAAACCTCTTGTGATTATTCATTAAAACCTGATTCTTGCTCATTAGTTACCACAAATACTAAAGAATTAGTTGATGTTATAGAGGTGAAAATCAAAAAAAATTATTTAGTTCAATTCATAAAACACGACCAGAAAAAATATTTAAAAATCATTGTTCGAGATAATTTAGGTTTCGGAAAGAAAAGTTCATTACTACTATTATCAAATAAAAAACAGATTTTTATAAAATCCATCGAATTACAAATTATTGATAAAACCTCTGCCTACTTTTTAATCTCTTTAAATAACACAAATTATTTAGAGAATATTATAGACATGGGGCTATCAAGTATTGTATTTAATGAAACAGCAGAATTTAGTGTTCCTAAATCAGATTCAGACCAAATAAAAAAGGCAGCTAATTGTTTTTATAATCAAGTTACAAAAAAACAATAAACTGCCTAAATAATTGTATGAGTCTGCATTTGTTTCCATTTGCAAACTCAAACAAACCATTTTAAAATTTCAAATTCAATCCTACCATAAAATGTGTTGGCGCTGAAGGTGCTAAATAGTTTTGTTTATATAAAGTATTTCCTGAAACGAAACTATAGTTGTAACCATTTGTTTCGTATTTAGTATTAGAAATATTATAAACAACTGCTATCAAATTTATTTCTTTAACTAAAGAAGTGTGTATGGTGTAATTTATTCTTAAGTCAGAAACTAAATAATCGTGAATTGATCTAGCATTATCAGAAGTATTATCTAAGTATTGCTTTCCAACATATTTATTTAAAAATCCTATTTCTAAATTTTTAATAGGTTTAAAAATAAGATTAGCAGCTGCTATCACATTTGGCGAAAAAGAAATATCTGTATTAGTATGCTTTACAGTATCCTGGCCATAAGTATCATAATTATCAATAAACTCAGAGTATTCTTTTACTTTATTTTGAGATAATGTTACATTACCATTAAATGTGATAAACTTTGTAATGTTAGCATTTAGTTCAAACTCCACTCCTCTTCTATAACTACTTGCCACATTTACCCTATTATAAGCACCAACATCATTGATTTGTCCGTTTAATACTAATTGATTTTTATACTGCATATCATAATAATTCAAAGCTAAGCTTACATATTTTAATCGATGAGTAATTCCAATTTCCAAATCATTTAATTGTTCAGATTTAGGACGGCTCTTCACTGTAGATTGAACAAAATCGTCTCTGTTTGGCTCTTTGTTTGCGATAGCATAACTAGCGTACACATTGGTGTTTTTAGTTATTAAATAATTTAAACCAATCTTAGGATTAAAGAATCCATAAGATGCTTTTAATTCTTGTGTATTAATTAAAGACGTATCATAACCCATAAATGTGTAACCTACAGCTCTGTATTGTAAATCAACAAATGCAGTTAACTTATCTGTTGGTCGAATGGTTGTTTTTAAATACACATTACCATCTGTTTTAGTAGCTTTATCGTCATAATAACGAGGTTTATAATCATCTACATTACTAAATTGCGCCCAAATCACTTCGCCGTTATGGCGTCCGTAATATGTATTATAACCACCACCTAAAACAAAATTTAAAATAGCATTAGGTTTATAAGTCACATTTCCAAGAGCACCAATAAAATCGTTATCTAACCATTTTCTTCTAATTAAATCTGTAGTTGTTATAGTATCGTGAGCAGTTATGACATTGGGCATATTATAATTACTTAATAATTGACCTTGCTTGTATTGCTCATAATAGCCTTTACCAGCAGTATAATGACCGGTAATGTTAATTGTAAGCTTACTATTAAAAGCATGTATAAAATGTAATTGATAATTATCTTGACGATAATTATCTGTTTCATTATTATAATATTTTACATTTCCATTAGAATCATAATATAATCCACATGAATTATCGGTTCTGTTTCCATTTTTAATACTATCTTCTAAAACATAATTCCAAGCTTGATATGTTTTTTCCCAACCACTAAACATGATAGCTTTAATAGATGTTTTTTTACCATAATAACCTGCTGCAACATAAAACGAATTTAAATTTGATTTGGCTCTATCTATGTAACCATCACTATTTATGCGTGAAGCTCGTGCATCAAACGTAAAATGATTATTGATTAAACCTGTTCCTGCAGCAATTGTATTTTTCATAGTATTGAATGAACCAAAACTATTATTAAGTTGCGCATAGGCTTTTTCATTTAATTGATTGGTTTGCATATTAACACTTGCACCAAATGCACCTGCTCCGTTTGCAGAGGTTCCAACCCCTCGCTGAACCTGAATATTATTAGTTGATGACAAAAAATCTGGCATATCAACAAAATAAGTTCCTTGACTTTCAGCATCATTTACTGGAACACCATTAATAGTAACATTAATACGAGTTCCATCCGTACCTCTGATACGCATGCCTGTGTAACCTACTCCATTTCCAGCATCGGAGTTGATAACCACTGAAGCCATTGAGTTTAGAACGTAAGGCAAATCTTGTCCCACATTTTGTTTTTTTATTTCTTCTGCACTCAAATTGCTGTGAGCAAAAGCAGATGAATTATCTACTCGAGTTGAGTTAACAACTACTTCATCTAATGATTTACTATTTTGATTTAAAACAATTTCAATAGTCATATTTTCTTTTAAATCAACTGAATCTTCTTTAGAATTATAACCTACACATTTGGTTACTAATACATAAACACCAGGTTTTAAATTTTTAAATTCAAATGCTCCCTGCGCATTTGCTTGACTTGATAAGAATGTGTTTTTAATACCAATTACTGAAAAAGGAATTGCTTTTTTTTCGGCATCCAATACAGTACCACTTAAATTAACTTGAGCTTGCAAGATATACGAGCAAGACGTAAACATGGCTAAAGCCAGTGCTTTTTTGATTTTTTTAAAGTTCATTTTCACTTTTTTAATTGTTAATAATAACACCGCAAGGGGATGCGATATTTTTGTTAACTGTTTTTCCCTACGCAGGCATTACCCTGATCAGGTGCATACAACCTAGTGTTTGGCACTTTGTTGTAATGGGTATAATCTCAGCTCAAATCAGTTGTTGAATTAATAAGTTGTTGAATTAATGAATTTTTAAAAACCCTCTAACTCTTTAACTCTCTATTTCAATAATTGAAAAAGCACCCCTAAAGATTCGTGGCAAATTTAATAAAATAATTTATAGAGATATAGAATTGTTGAATTAAGAATTAAAATTTTCTTATATGTTTTAATTCTATAATTAAAGACCTAAATGCTTAGACTTTACGTCTTGTCCAAAAAATAAAGACGCGTGTTTATCAAAAATTTTTGTAGAGTCTGTTGTTAAAAATGCTCTTTGATTATTTTTTGTTAATCGGATTTCCATTTCGGGATGACGAACTAAATAATCTTTTAATCCCTCTGCTACTATGTTTCCTTGTGTTAAAATTTGAACTCCAGAAGGCAAATGTTTTTGTATTAACGTTTTTAATAAAGGATAATGTGTGCATCCTAAAATTACGGTGTCAATATTTTTAGATTGAGAAAATAAATGTTGCACATGTTTCTCTACAAAATAATTTGCACCTACTCCATCCAACTCGTTATTTTCAATTAAGGGAACCCACATTGGGCAAGCTTCTTGATATACTTTTATTTCTGGAAAAAATTTTTCTATCTCAATTAAATAAGACTCCGAAGAAACAGTGCCAGTTGTAGCAAATATTCCTACTTCATTTGTTTTCGTATAATTTCCTACTATTTCAGTTGTTGGTCTTATAACACCTAACACTCGTTTTTGAGGAGCAATAGCTGGTAAATCTTTTTGTTGAATGGTTCTTAATGCTTTGGCCGAAGCT
>JBBIUW010000228.1:0-5159 GCA_037440045.1 Sphingobacteriaceae bacterium | reverse complement strand
ATCTGGCACAATGGATATCACACCTGATGGATTAAAAACAAGAACTATTGATTTTGGTAGCGGTACTTGTGATGACGATGCCACTTACACTGTTAATGGGTCAACAATAGCATTTAAACTTAAATAATTTGACTCGACAATCATCCCTTATGATTGATGCTTTCAACATATATGACAACATGGACAGAAATAATATTCTGTTGTCCTTTAAAGGTGATATAACCTCTGAATTGTTAACTTCTATTCTTCAAATTATGGAGAATAAAATGGATAACATGCAAGAAGATTCAAAAACCAAAAAGAAAGTATATAACGTTCTAGTAGAGTGCTTACAAAACTTGTATCACCACATGGATGATGCAACAGATGGAAATGGAGACAAGAATAGAAGCGCTATTTTTATGATTGCTAAAACGGGAAGTTCATACAACATCATTACAGGAAATTATATTTTAAACGAAAACATTCATGGTTTAAAATCTCGTTTGGATGAAGTAAATGCCTTAAGTAAAGAGCAGTTAAAAGACTATTATAAATTGGTTTTAAATAACGGTGAAATGTCATTAAAAGGCGGAGGAGGATTAGGAATGATTGATATTGCGAGAAAAACTGGTGAAAAATTAGAATATAATTTTTTGGAAATTGACAATAAAGTTTCTTTCTTTACACTAATAATAAAAGTAACACAACCACAATTAATATAAAATAAGTAACTATGGAAAAATACGCTATCGAAGGTACGCCAAAAACACCAACTATATCTTTTGATATTCAAGGAGGTGTATTAGAAATTAAAGGACGTTCAATCCCTGAAAATTCAATTGAGTTTTATAAACCTTTAGTTGATGCATTAGATAAGTATTCTACTGCAGCTAAACCTGCTACAACAGTTAACATTCAACTAGAATATTTTAACACAAGTTCTTCTAAGTGTATTTTAGATGTATTTAAAAAATTAGAGTCTATTCACAAAGGAGGAAGTGCTGTAACTATTAACTGGCACTACGAAGAAGATGATGAGGATATGTTAGAAGCTGGTGAAGATTACCAAGCAATTATCAATGTTCCTTTCAAAATGGTACAAGTAGCTGAATAATACGCTCAAATTTATGTTTATAAAACCCCGAAATTTCGGGGTTTTTTTATGCCTTTTTTTGCAAATTATCCGTAAATTTGAGTCCTTAAAAAAAAGAAACATTTATGTCTAAAATTACCGATTTATTAGGAGCACAAGCTGATAGTTTATTAAATCATACTTGTAAAACAATTTCAAAAGATAATATCGTTATTCCAAACGCTAACTTTATTGACCAAACGTTTGTATACAGTAACAGAAACCCTCAGGTACTTCGTAGCTTGGCTCAATTATACGGTAATGGTAGATTAGCAAATACTGGCTACATGAGCATTTTACCTGTAGATCAAGGTATTGAGCATAGTGCAGGTGCTTCTTTTGCACCTAATCCAATTTATTTTGACAGTGAAAACATTGTTAAATTAGCTATTGAAGGTGGTTGCAACGCCGTTGCTTCTACATATGGAGTATTAGCATCTGTAGCTCGTAAATACGCTCATAAAATTCCATTTGTTGTAAAAATAAATCACAACGAATTTATTTCTTACCCAAATAAATTTGACCAAATTATGTTTGGAACTGTTGAAGAAGCTTACAATATGGGAGCTGTAGCAGTTGGTGCAACTATTTATTTTGGTTCTCCTGAATCTGGACGTCAAATAGTGGAAGTTGCTAAAGCATTTGAACGTGCTCACGAATTAGGTATGGCTACTATTTTATGGTGCTATACTCGTAATAATGCCTTCAAAAAAGATGGCGTAGATTATCATACTGCTGCCGATTTATCATCTCAAGCTAATCACTTAGGGGTTACAATCCAAGCGGATATCATCAAACAAAAAATGTCGGATAAAAATGGAGGTTACACAGCCTTAAACTACGGAAAAACTCATCCTAAAGTTTATTCTGAATTAACTACCGATCACCCTATTGATTTATGCCGTTACCAAGTAGCAAACTGTTATATGGGTAAAATTGGTTTAATTAACAGCGGTGGAGAAAGTAAAGGAGCTTCAGATTTAGCAGAAGCAGTTACTACAGCGGTTATTAATAAACGTGGTGGCGGACAAGGATTAATTTCTGGACGTAAAGCATTTCAAAAACCGATGAAAGAAGGTGTTGAATTATTAAATACAATTCAAGACGTTTATTTAGATAAAACAATTACAATAGCTTAATAAATTTTAGATTTAAGATTTTAGAAGTCAGAATTTTCTAAATCTTAAATCTTATTTCTTAATTCTTAATTAAAAAAAATGGGTTGGTTTAAAAGATTAAAAGAAGGTATTACCACTACTACTACCGAGAAGAGAGAAACTCCTGAAGGTTTATGGTACAAATGTCCATCTTGTAAAAAAATTCATACAGCACAAGAACATAAAGCACATCAACATGTGTGTATTGATTGTGGATACCATGAAAGAATAAATAGTACTGAATACTTTGAAATTATATTTGATGATAACCAATTTACTGAATTACATGAAAATTTAGTAAGTGGAGATCCATTAGAATTTACAGATACTAAAAAATATTCGGACAGACTTGTGGACACGATTAAAAAATCTGGTTTAAACGATGCTTTAAGAAGTGGTTATGGTAAAGTAAATGGTAACGACTTAGTAGTTTGTTGCATGGACTTTGGCTTTATTGGTGGTTCGATGGGAAGTGTTGTTGGTGAGAAAATTTCTCGTTCCATTGATTTTTGTTTAAAAACAAAAACACCTTTATTAATTATTTCTAAATCTGGTGGAGCTCGTATGATGGAAGCTGCTTTTTCATTAATGCAAATGGCTAAAACCTCAGCAAAATTATCATTATTAGCTAAGGCTGGTATTCCATACATTTCGTTATGTACAGATCCTACAACTGGTGGTGTTACTGCTAGTTACGCGATGTTGGGAGATTTAAATATATCTGAACCAGGTGCGTTAATTGGTTTTGCAGGTCCTCGTGTGGTGAAAGAAACGATTGGTAAGGATTTACCAAAAGGATTTCAAACAGCAGAGTTTGTATTAGAGCATGGTTTCCTAGACAAAATTATTCCTAGAACTGAGTTGAAATCAAAACTAGGAACATTGCTACAAATGTTTAAAAATTAATTTTTTAGCCTTGATGGTTCGAGCGAAGTTGAGAACACTTTATATCCATTATAATAAAAAAGCCCATTTTTTAATGGGCTTTTTTATTGGAGTAAATTATTTTATTCTTTTAAAAACTTAACTGTTTCTTTATAGTCTTTATTTTCAATAGTAAAAAAGTAAACACCTGAAACTAATGTTGATAAATTAACCTGCTTATTAAATGGGATTGTTATAACTATCTTACCAAATATGTTTTTTATCTCTAAAGTGGAATTTTTAAATTGATCATGATTGTCTGTAATGTTCAGAATTGAGGTGGTTGGATTAGGATAAATTATTACATTGCTTTCTTTTTCATCGTTTTTCAAACCTGTTACTGTATTCATATAATATATTACACTATCACCATTTGTAATTGTTGTCCCTATATTGTCATATTGATTCCACCTATATGAACTTAAAATATTTCCAGGAAAAAAGGTGTAATATCGTTGTATACTGGTTATCCAATTTGTTCCCGACCAGTTTTGATATGAAGATGAGATATTATTATTATTAGAGTCAAAAGTATAGGTATCTTTCACAAAATTTGCCCAAGAAGTCCCATTCCATATTTGAAAATCATCAACGGTTTTATTATTGGCTACATCAAAGCTACATGCATGTTGATTATTTGTATGCCAAGTATTGCTGTTGCTATCCCAACTTTGTTCTAATGCATATGTTTGATTATAATTTGAATCATAAGTATAAATTCTTTGGTATTGATTTCCAAAAACAGTACCATCCCAATATTGTTCGATCTCGTTTAATTTATTATTATTTACATCGTATGTATAAATGAAATTTTTATTATTCATCCATACTGTATTCCAGTATTGTTTCAATTGATTTGTCATGTTATTGTTCGCATCATAAGAATAAAAAATCTGTTCATCATTAACCCATGAAGTTCCATTCCAATGCATTTGATTAAAACTCAATTTATTATTATTTGAGTCGTACGTAAATGTAGTATAATATTGATTTTGATAAGAAGGACTGGTACCATTCTGCTGTAATTGACTAATCAGATTATTATTTGCATCGTAATTGTATACATAGTGATATCCTCCTCCCCATGCTGATCCTGTCCATCCATGGCAAGTATAACTCGTTTGATTATTATTAGAGTCGTAGGTATTTAATACCTCTACATAATTTACCCAGTTTGTTCCATTCCATGTTTGTAATAATTCACTTAACAAATTATTATTTGAATCATAAACCATATTAGTAGTTTTTTGTATAGGATTCCAGGGAGAAGAAGGCATATTCCAATGCCAATAATAAATACTATCATAAGCGGGAGTTAAAGAAGCAGTTTTTAATTGTGGTTTTGTTTTATCCGCAGAACGAGAAAACTGTTCAATATCTTGAGAGAACATTGAATTAATGTAGACAATTAAAATGAGAGATTTTGGAAGAAAATATTTTTTCATAAATGATGTATTATAATAAATTGTCTTAAGTCCAATTCTATTATAAAATTAATGCAAAAAAAATGATAACATGAATTCCTCACTCATTCAGAGAACCTATTCCCGAAGTGTTTTTAAGATTAAAAAAAATCAGATCAACTTCTCCCCTTCCAAAACCTCATCTTTAAAAAACACATCTATACAAACTAGCATCGCTAAAAATCCCCAAAAAGGAACCGATGCTTTATCTGTATCTAAAAAGTTATTTAAAAATCCGTGAACAAAATAAGTACTCATACCCATTAGTATGGAAATGGTTAAGATTTTAAGTGATTTATCTTTTACGGTATACACTAATCTATAACCTAAAAACATAACTGCTAATACCAATGCTACCACAATTAAAGCACCTATTAATCCTTGCTCGCATAATGGCCCTAAATACTCGCTATGCGCATTTCCTTTATCACCAAAATTGGTTGAAATAATTGTTTTTTGACTACTCTTTTGATATGGAGCATATAAAAACTGATAGGTCCC